>JAFGWW010000330.1 GCA_016936955.1 Planctomycetota bacterium
AGGATGGTGTTGCTGTGATTCGCATGAACAACATTCTTGATGGCGAGCTCGATCTCGGAAATCTCAAGCATATAAGACTATCCAAGAGAAAAATGGATGCATTGCTCTTGAGGGATGGTGATATCCTTTTTAACCGTACAAACAGTAAAGAACTTGTCGGAAAATGTGCCGTGTTTCATGCGCAGGGAGAATATGTCTTCGCCTCCTATCTCATTCGTATCCGCGTAGATTTATCCAAAGCCGACCCTGATTTCATTGCATATGTTGTTAACTCTCCAATAGGGAGGCAACAAATCAATGCCCTCAGTCGGCAGATTATCGGGCAGGCCAACGTTAATAGCGTCGAACTGCGCAGCCTGCAAATCCCTCTCCCCCCACTGACCGTGCAGAAGGAAATCGTGGAGAGGATCACGGCGCAACGGCGGGAGGTTGCCCGGGAACGAGAGGCCGCCGAGCGCCTCTCCCGCGACATCGCTGCCGAAGTCGAAGCACTGATCTTAGGCATAAAGAAAGTAAGTGAGCTTTGAGCCGGAAGCGTTATAATATCTTACAATACAGATTATTCCTTCCAATTCAAGGAGGTGCCTGTTGGATACCGTTTTTCTGAAAAAGGATGTTAGTGCCTACAAGCAGAATCTTCTAAAGGATTCCGAAAAACACGCTAAAGACCTCGCCGAGAGGAAGGAGCGGATCGCCTACTACCAATCTTGGACGAAAGCCCGCATACTTTCCATGAAGAAAGAAGAATTCTACGAATACCTCTCCCGATTATGGGCCATGCTGATCTGGGGAAACAAACACCATGTCGTAGATAAGATGATTGCAGACAATGGATTTGATGCCCTGAAGAGGGAGTTATCCGAGTTGATATAGGGTGCATCGCCCGTGGTGAAACGCTGGGACTATAAAAAGCTCTTGGAGGTCCATGACGCGTCCGAAATGGTCAATGAATCGAACAAAAGCCGGAGCTTGGTTCCGCAGGGGTTCTGAAGCCTCGGCTGAATGTCCATAACTGGCAATTAAGCTATAAACGGATACCCAGAAAACGGCTATGGGAAATTACCCGAAACAACGAGACCTCTTTAATACCGGGGCGGTTCGATCCCTGCTGGACCAACTGTTTACAGACTCGCGGCTTTATACCCGAAGCGACGACTACATGGACCTGCTGAACTTTGTGGTTCGGCTTCGCAACTTCGCGCCCTTCAACGCCATGCTGCTTCAACTCCAGAAACCCGGTCTGAGTTATGCGGCATCTGCACGCGACTGGCGTGAACGTTTCGGTCGCATGCCCAAACCGGGCGCACGCCCTTTACTGATTCTGTGGCCGTTTGGACCAGTGGCCCTCGTTTACGACGTCCTGGATACAGAAGGCGAACCGCTTCCCGAGGATGTTGCCTCTTTTTTTGCCGTCGGAGCCATTGATGAACAGGCTATGAAGGCCTTTATCCCTTTGATGAATAAGAAAGGAATCGAATTCACTCCGATCGATGCCGGTGATCGGAGCGCGGGAGAGATCTCTATGGTTACACGGAGCGTCAACGAAAAGGAAGTCAGAAGCTACAGGATTCTCATCAATCGCAATCATGCGCCGGCAGTTCAATTTGCATCCCTGGTACATGAACTGGGACACATGTTTCTGGGGCATCTGGGACCCGACAACGCACTCAATATTCCGCAACGGCCGTGGATGGGGCACTCGCAGAAGGAGCTCGAAGCCGAGTCGGTCTCCTTTCTCGTATGTACGAGAAACGGCGTTGCTTCAAAAGCAGAGACCTATCTCAAAAACTACGTGAAAGAGAACACAACGGTTGAACAGATCGATCTTTACCAGGTCATGCGGGCGGCCGGACAGGTGGAAACCTTACTGGGACTGGTTGCACAAACCAAATATGACCAGCCTTTGAAAAGAGGGTATTGAACCGTGAACAATGTTTATCGAGCGAAAAAGGAACGGGTATGAGTCGCTTTGCCCGGAACTCGATTTCGCCAGCCAGGGCGATGCCATTGAGGAAGCCCGCGAAAATCCACGGGAGGTATAATTATGGAAGAAAAGAAGGACGGCGCGTGGTCCATATTGGACGTCGTTGAAGACGCATTTCCCGGGAGGGGAAAGGAAACCACCGTGCCCATCGCTTTTGTCCTTTCCGGCGCCCGTTGGCCCAGGGAGTTTCGTGCGAACGGTTACCCCCATGACGAGAATGGGCAGCCGTTGTACACAAGCGACAGCCAGGAAGATTTCCTTGCGTATGTCGAATGGCTTGCCGATTACCTTCTCCTTGTCACATTTGAGCCGATAGCGGAACAGGTCGGGTTATGCAATTATGCTTCCGGAATGGCGCAGGAAGACGCGATGTTCTTTCTGGGCATGCACGCCGGCATTTATCACGCGGAGCTTGAAATTGGAGCGTTTTCAGACCCGGATTGCATAGCATATTCGGAAACCGAGAATGCCGAGAAGAAACGGCAGTGGCCGGATGATTCTTATATGCCTTCGGACGCAGGATACCGTGTCCCCCTGGCAATGGCGCTTCGTACCGTTTCCGAGCGTGCGCGGCGAATAACGCTTTTGCGGACGTTTTTCGCGTTACACACGGAATATGTGAATAAGTGAGCCAGCGCCCACCGCCCCGTCGATGCTGGCCGCAGGCGTAACCAGCGTCGGAAATGACAATCTTTGTACGTTCTGGACAGGAAAAAATTTCAATGTTGATGCCGGTTCTCCGGCATTCGTATCATCATGATTATATTTACTATTTCACAAGACTTCATTTATTTGCCCTGAAGAAGTCCCTCTGTCTGGACCATTGTTTGCCCCAATAACGGCCATTTTATGACGTTTTTTGGCCTGAAACCCCCAAAAAACAATCGAAAAACGGTCATTCTCGGGCAAGAAGGGAAAAACGTCGACATACTGTAGTGAAAAGCATGTTTTTATGATTTGGGGGGTAATCGCGATTCTGGACAACCTGCGCGATGCGATTGTCGGCGAAGCATGTGACCACCTCAAGGAAGGGGCGATTTTCGAGGAGATGAAGAGGTGGAATCCGACGAAGCACCCGCGGGCCATACGGCAACCGTGCTGCATGCGGCGGAGGTCTATTCAGGCGGCAAGGATGTCGGTTTTTTGAAAAGGCGGTCATCGAGGCCGGTATTGATCCGCCATTCGCTGTACGCGATATCG
>JAFGWW010000331.1 GCA_016936955.1 Planctomycetota bacterium
ACAAAGCCCTTCAGCCCGAAGGTGCTTATCGCACGGGCGCGGGCGGTGCTGCGCCGTTCGGCTTCCGAGGCCGAGGCGCGTAGGCAGGACGAGAGCGACGACATCCTGCAGATCCATATCCTGACAATCAATCCCGGCCGGCACGAGGTGCTGGTCAAGGGCAAGCCGGTTGAGCTTACCTCTACCGAGTTCCGTCTTCTGCGCTTCCTCGCGCGCAGGCCCGGATGGGTCTTCACCCGCCAGCAGATACTCAACGGTGTCCACGGCGATAACTACAATATTACCGATCGCGCGGTCGACGTGCAGGTCGTGGGACTTCGCAAAAAACTTGGCGCGGGCGGGAAGTATATCGAAACCGTTCGCGGTGTCGGCTACCGCTTTAAGGAATAGATAACGATGCCCAACAGACGCCTCCTCTGGCAGCTTTTTCCGACCTATCTGATTATCACTGTAGGCGCCCTCGTGATGATGACTCTTTACGGGTCGAGGATGCTCCGCGAATTTTATCTGGACCAGCTTGCCGGCGGACTGGAGGCAAGGGCCGCGCTCTTTTCCGAGCTTGTGGAATCGCACGTCGCCGACAAAGATTACGAGCAGATTGACCGGTTCAGCAAAAAACTCGGCGGAGCCATCGGCACCCGATTTACCTTCATTCTCACCGATGGCAAGGTTGTGGCCGATACGGAGGAGAACCCCGCCCGGATGGAGAACCACAAGGATCGCACCGAGGTGGGAGCCGCCCTTGAGGGGCATAACGGGCGCAGCGTCCGGTTCAGTGATACCATCAGGAAAGATATGATGTATATCGCCATTCCCGTCAGGGAAGACGGCAAGATCGTCGCCGTCTCCCGTGCGTCCATCACCGTGGCCGCCATTGACGAGACTCTGGGCAAGGTGCACGTTCAGCTTGTCACTTTTGCAGTTATCTCCAGTATCCTCGTGGCAATCGTCAGCCTTATCGTCTCGCGGCAGATAAGCAAGCCTCTGGAACATATGCGCGTCGGGGCCGAGCGTTTTGCAAAAGGCGACCTCAAGCTTCGCCTAGCCGTGCCCGATTCGGCGGAGTTGAAATCTCTGGCCGAGGCGCTCAATAACATGGCTACCCAACTCGACGAGCGCATCAATACCATCCTGCGCCAGCGCAACGAACAGGATGCGGTTCTGACCAGTATGGTGGAGGGTGTTATCGCCATCGACAATGACGGCACCATAATTAATATAAACAAAGCCGGCTCGCGCCTTCTCGGGATTGCCGAGGGGGATGTCGAGGGGCGGACCATCCACGAGGTTATCCGCAAGCCCGACCTTCTCAAGTTTGTCGAAGCGACTCTCGCTTCTTCCAGCACCATTGAGGATAGCATCCAGATCTTCAGCGATAACGGCGACCGCTACCTCAACGCCTGCGGCACCATCCTGCGCGACGCGGAGCACCGCTCCATCGGCGCGCTCATCGTTCTCCACGACGTTACCACCCTGCGCAGGCTGGAGAATATACGCCGCGATTTCGTGGCCAACGTCTCCCACGAACTCCGCACGCCGATCACCTCGATCAAGGGTTTTGTCGAAACCCTCCTCGACGGTGCGCTTGAGGATCAGGAAAACGCCGAACGCTTCCTGCAGATCATTCTCAAACAGACAGACCGCCTCAGCGCCATTATCGGCGACCTCCTGAGTCTTAGTCGAATCGAGCGCGATTCGGAGCAGGAGAGTATTGAACTCGCCCGCGGCCCGATTAAACCTGTCATCCACTCGGCTGTGCAGATGTGCGAGAACCAGGCGGCAGAGAAGGATGTTGTGCTGAATTTATCCTGTGAAGAGAACCTCGAGGCGAATATCAATAGCCAGCTTCTTGAGCAGGCGGTGGTCAACCTGATCGACAATGCGGTCAAGTACAGCCCGTTGGGGGCGCAGGTTCAGGTCAGCGCCTTCCGCGAGAGCGGGGCGGTCATTATTCAGGTCGTCGACGAAGGTTGCGGTATCCCCGAGAAGCACCACGCCCGTCTCTTCGAGCGCTTCTACAGGGTAGATAAGGCCAGAAGCCGCGAACTCGGCGGTACCGGTCTCGGCCTCTCTATCGTGAAACACATCGCCCTCGCCCACCGCGGTTCGGTCTCGGTTAAGAGCACGGTCGGCTCCGGCAGTACCTTCCGGATCGTCATCCCCACCCCGTAACAATCTGAGCAACAGATATTTTATGGTAGCCCAGCCCCCGGTTATGCCGGGGGCTTTTTAATTCCCATCCGACGGGGCCCGCAAAATTAATTCAATATTAATGTTTCGCACATTTTGGCCTAACCGCCTCTTCGTAGTATTCGCTGATCCGGGGTAAATGCGGCGTCGCCGACAGGAGCGCCGGATATTCCGGGGAGTCTCAGGTTAGGCTGATCGGCGGATCATTCTTAATATTTCGCGCGTTCATTTGTTCGGGAAATTAAGGAAAACAGCGATTTTTCTTAATTCTCATGATTCCCTAATAATTCTCTAACCTTGATGGGTTATTTGTTTTCTTTATCAGAGATGGAGGGAGGTGAAGGATTCCGGGTTCGGTTTTTTTATTCAGGGGTTTATTGATCAATATGCATGTTCGCAAGGCGCGGACGGCTAACTTCAGAAGGAGTCAACAGATGAAACATGTTTGCAAGTTTATTTGTGTTGCTGCGCTCGTGATAGGTGCGGCTGGTGTGTCGGCGGTTGCCGGCGATGTGAAGGTCGATCCGAAGATCGAATCGTACCAGAAGGTATCCGGTGTTGCCGGTAACCTTAACAGTGTCGGTTCCGACACGCTCAACAACCTCATGACCTACTGGGCTGAGGCTTTCCGCAAGATTTATCCCAACGTCAAGATCCAGATTGAAGGTAAGGGTTCTTCGACCGCTCCCCCCGCCCTCATCGAAGGCACCTCCCAGCTCGGGCCCATGAGCCGCAAGATGAAGAGCAAGGAAACTGATGCCTTCGAGAAGAAGTTCGGCTTCGCGCCCACCAACTTCGGCGTTGCCATCGACTGCGTTGCGGTCTATGTCAACAAGGACAACCCGATCAAGGGCCTCAACCTCGAGCAGGTAGACGCCATCTTCTCCAAGACCCGCAAGCACGGCGCCGCCGCCAATATCGAAACCTGGGGCCAGGCCGGTGTTGATGGTGCCCTCGCCGACAAGCCGATCAGTATCTACGGCCGTAACAGCGCTTCCGGTACCTACGCTTTCTTCAAGGAGAAGGCCATGGAGAAGGGTGACTACAAAGACGAAGTCAAAGAACAGCCCGGTTCCGCTTCCGTGGTCAACGGCGTTGCGAAAGACCCCGCTGGTATCGGTTACTCCGGTATCGGTTACAAGACCTCCGAGGTGAAGGTTGTCCCCCTCGCCAAGGAAGGCACCGATTACGCAGAAGCCAGCTTCGAGAACGCCATGAACGGCACGTATCCCCTTGGTCGTACCCTCTACATCTACGTCGGCAAGAAGCCCAATGAGGCCCTTCCGAAACTCGTCAACGAGTTCCTGAAGTTCGTCCTCTCCAAGGAAGGCCAGGAGATCGTTATCAAGGACGGTTACGGTCCTCTCCCCGCCAAGACTGTTGAGGTTCTTCTGAAGAAGCTCCAGTAGTCTGCAAATAATCAGCGATCTCTGCCTGTGGTTTTATCACGGGCAGGGGTTATCTGAAAAGTAATTCGTGGTTTTCGCGCAATTGAAAGTCATGACTGGATCAGCCCCGCTTTGCGCGGCATATCCGGTCAGAACTTTCTGTTTGTGATTCTTGATTTATCCGGTAGGGCGGCACTTTCGGAGCATACTGCTGACATATGGCGATTGACCTTAAAAAGAGCGTTTCAAATAAAAAAACCATACGCATCGCGAAGCTGTGGGATGCCCTTGCCAAATATATAATTACCTTCGGTGGGATTGCGGTGATCGTCAGTGTTGTCCTGATCCTGCTGCTTATCGTAAGCGTCACCCTTCCTCTCTTTGAGAGTTCGACCGCGACCCCGGTCGAGGCGACCAAGCTTGCCGATTCCGTGGTCAAGGCAAGGCCGATGGGCATCGGCGTCAGCATGTCGGCGGACGGCAACTTCGTTACCTCTTATGTCCTCACCGCTGACGGCGAAATATCCGTGATTAACATGCGCGATCTGCGTGTCATCGGCGAGAGCAAGGTCAAATGCCCAGGCAGCCACGAAGACGCCCGCATCCTCCATGCCACCCCCTACGGACAGGACCAGTTCTCCCTGCTCTGGGATAACGGCGCCGCCTCCATGATCGAGGTTAAGCTCGCTGACAAGTATGACAGTGCCGGTAACCGCTATATCGCTCATGATGTTTACACCCGCGCCGGGATCGAGAAGGTCACGGGGGGGAGCCCGGTCAAGTCAATCATACGCAAATCGGAGGAGGGAACAGTTACCTGCGCAGTCCTTCTCCACAACAATAAAATCTTTATCAAGCGCATCGTCAGGGAAGAGGACCTCCTGGGCGACATAATCGAGAAGGAAGTGTCCTTCCTGCTGGAAAAGGATATCCCGGGCCAGGTCACCTCGATCACGATGGACGAGCAGGGCAGCTTTCTCTTTGCTGGAACCGACAACGGCGCGATCGTGCGCTGGGCTTTTGAAGACGATCAGGAATCGGCTCCCGACGCGGAGGTTACGACCGCTTTCATTGACAAGCGCAGGATCACCTCGCTGGTCATGATCTTCGGCGACGTCTCTCTCGCCGTGGGCGACGAGAAAGGCGAGGTCTCCACGTGGCTGCGCGTGCGCAGCGGGGATTCCGGCGCGCGCAAACTCCGCAAGATACATTCACTCAAGTCCCACCCCGACCCGGTCGTAGACCTGATTCCCTCGCGAAGAAACAAGTTGCTTATCAGCCTTGATCGTGGCGGCTCGGCCTATATTGACTACATGACCAGCGAGCGCCATCTGATTACGGTCACCAACGACAGACCCCTTGCTATGGTGTCGTTCTCCCCGCGCGGGAATGCCATGCTTGGGCTTGACGAGAAAAACAACCTCATCGCATGGAAGCTCCATATGGAGCACCCGGAGGTGAGCTGGAAAACCTTGTTCGCGCCAGTGCATTACGAGGGCTATGACGAGCCAGATTATGTATGGCAGACCACCGGTGGTGAAGATTTCGAGGCGAAGTTCAGCCTTACTCCGCTTCTTTTCGGAACCTTCAAGGGCACGCTCTACGCCATGCTCTTCTCGGTTCCCCTCGCTCTCTTCGGCGCGGTGTATACGAGCCAGTTTACCAGCTACGAATTCAGGCGCGTTATCAAGCCGGCGGTTGAGATCATGGCTGCCGTGCCTTCGGTGGTTATAGGTTTTCTGGTCGCCCTCTGGCTTGCTCCGATAATGGAGCGGTGGATCATAACATTCTTCTCCGCCCTCATAACCATCCCCGGCATATTCATCATCTTCATGCTATGCTGGCAGCGCCTGCGCCATGCAAACTGGGCGAAGCGCATCGAGCGCGGCTACGAATTCATGGCCCTTGTGCCGGTGGTGCTTATCGGCGTATTTGTGGCTTACGAGGTGACCCCTCTGCTGGAGAACATGCTCTTTGACGGGAATTTCAAGCAGTGGCTCTTTGACGGCAAGTCGAGCTGCTGGCTTACCAACTGGTGGAGCGGCGGCATGCGCTACGACCAGCGCAACAGCATTATCATCTCCTTCGGCCTAGGCTTTGCCGTGATCCCTATCATCTTCTCCATCGCCGAGGATTCGCTTACCAACGTTCCGCAGGCCCTCAATGCCGCCTCCCTCGCTCTCGGCGCGAGCCGGTGGCAGACGGTCTGGCGCGTGGTGCTTCCTTCGGCCATCCCCGGAATTTTCGCAGCCATCATGATCGGTTTCGGCCGCGCCATCGGCGAGACCATGATCGTCCTCATGGCCACGGGCAATACCCCGATTATCGATCTGAGCCCCTTCAACGGCATGCGCACACTCTCCGCCAATATCGCGGTTGAGATTCCGGAAGCGCCGGTTGGGGGAACCTTGTACAGAACCCTCTTCCTCTGCGCGGTGCTCCTCTTCGTCCTCACCTTCTTCCTCAATACGCTGGCCGAGGTGGTGAGGGAAAACCTGCGCAAGAAGTACGGAAGATTTTAGGTTTATCCATACAGAGCTGTAAGGGCTCGCAAAATTATTCACAGAAGGAACAGACGTGAACAGAGACGCATCAAAAGGATTCTGGCGGCAGGGCGAACCCTTTGTCTGGGCGACCGGCACCGCCCTCAGCATAACCCTGATAATCATGGCTATCCTGCTTGTGGTCGTCATGGTAAACGGGCTTGGCGTCTTCTGGCCGAAATCTGTGGCCGAAGCCACTTTCAATGATGGCGCGGTTGCTTTGGGCGAGTTTCAGAAAGACAGCAAGAATAATGAAACCGGGGAGGAGGAGTTCCAGTTCAAAACCGCCAACCGCGACCTCGACCCGCAGATGCAGGACTTCCACTGGTACTACAGGAAAAACCTCAAGGGCGAGTTCCGTTACCCCACCGACGTGATCGTCATGGAGCGCATGGAGAACGGAAACTTCATCGGCTATATCAAGGAGATCAAGGCCGTCAATGTTGAATCCATCAAGGGCGAGACCGACGCCTCACGCCTGCGCGATGCCATTGCAAAGACCCACGCCCGTTATGAGAGCGAAGTCGGCACGATTCTGGACAAGACCTCGGGGCTTGCCGATGATCTGCAGAATATACGCTATGCAATTCTGAAGGTAAAGTACGACAGCGAGCAGATTCAACTCGGCAAGCGATCCGGCGTGCAGGCGGAGCTTGACCGTCTCGGCGCTGAAATGAAAAAACTCGTCGCCGAAGAGGAGCGCATAAAAGAGACCAGCGACGAGTTGGTCAAGGAACAGGAGCTTTACGAATCGGCCTTAAGGAAAAACAGTGTCATCATGGCCGACTCCGCAGGCAGGACAAAAGAGATTCCGCTGGTCGACATCGTTCGAATTTACCAGCCTAACAATATGGGCTATCCTGCGAAGGTCTGGCATTATATCTCCAAAGTGTTTGAACTCCTCACCGCCGACCCGCGCGAGTCCAACACTGAAGGTGGCCTCTTCCCGGCCATTTTCGGCACGATCATGCTGATCTTCCTCATGGCCTTCACCTCCTTCCCGCTCGGAGTCATGGCTGGCATCTACCTTCGCGAATATGCCAAGGACGGGGTTATGGTGCGCCTTGTGCGGATTGCGGTAAACAACCTTGCCGGTATCCCCTCGATCGTATACGGGATTTTCGGCCTCGGCTTTTTCGTCTATCAGGTCGGCGGTACGCTCGACAGCTGGATTTACCCCGAACGCGTGGCGGCAGGCGTCAGCACCTTCGGCACGGGCGGTATTATCTGGGCCTCAATGACTCTTGGCCTCCTTACCGTTCCCGTGGTCATCGTTTCGGTGGAGGAAGCTCTCGGCGCCATCCCCATGGGAGTACGCGAAGGTTCCCTCGCTCTGGGGGCGACCAAGTTCCAGACCCTTGTCCGGGTGCTTCTGCCGATGGCTAGCCCCGGCATCATGACCGGCTTTATCCTTGCCATGGCGCGAGCCGCGGGCGAGGTTGCGCCCCTGATGATTACCGGTGTTGTCAAACTTGCGCCCACGCTGCCGATTGACTGGAAGTTCCCCTTCGGGTTCGACCGGAAGTTCATGCACCTCGGCTTTCATATTTACGATATCGGATTCCAGTCGCCAAACGTCGAGGCGGCGAAACCGATGGTATATATAACCACGCTTCTGCTGCTTCTTATCGTGCTGGCCATGACGAGCGTTGCCATCGTCCTGCGCAACAAGATGCGCAAGCGTTACCAGATCCGCTCCATATAGAATACAACAACCTTTAACGGGAAAGTGATAAACATGGAAACCAAAACCGCTGTTGATTCCGAACCGATCATAAAGACCTCCAACGTCTGCCTCTTCTACGGGGAAAGCCAGGCGCTCTTCGATGTAAGCGTCGATTTTCCGGGGAATATGGTGACGGCCCTGATCGGCCCCTCCGGCTGCGGCAAGTCCACCTTCCTGCGCTGCATGAACAGGATGAATGACCTTGTAGATGGCGTGCGCATCACCGGCAGCCTCCAGCTTGACGGCCACGAGATCAACGATCCCACCTTGGACGTGATCGACCTCCGCCGCAAGGTAGGCATGGTTTTCCAGAAGCCTAATCCTTTCCCGAAGTCGATTTACGAAAACGTGGTCTACGGCCTCCGCATTGCGGGTGTAAACGACCGCGATACCCTTGACAGCGCGGTGGAGAATAGCCTCAAGCGCGCCGCCCTCTGGGACGAGGTCAAGGACCGCCTCCACGTCTCCGCTCTCGGCCTCTCCGGTGGCCAGCACCAGCGCCTCTGCATCGCCCGTGCCATCGCCGTCCAGCCCGAGGTCATCCTGATGGACGAGCCCTGCTCGGCCCTCGACCCGCGCTCCACCGCCCGCATCGAAGACCTTATCGGAGAGCTTCGCGGGGATTACACCATCATCATCGTAACCCATAACATGCAGCAGGCCGCCCGCGTCTCCGACTATACCGCCTTCCTTTACGAGGGATTGCTGGTCGAGTTCGGCGCCACCAAACAGCTCTTTACCAATCCCGAGAAGAAAGAGACGGAAGACTACATCACCGGCCGCTTTGGATAATGACCCAACCATAGGCATTTGAGGTTTGAACGGATATTCATGGAAATCGAGAATAACGAAAACACCCAGGCCAGATACCTCGAGATGGTCGACCCCTCCGATGTGGTGGTCGTCGTCCTCGGGGGAGGGCGCGGCAGCAGGCTTCATCCCCTGACTGTGGACCGCGCGAAGTCCGCCGTTTCTTTCGGCGGCAAGTACCGGCTTATTGACATATGCCTATCGAACTGCATCCACTCGAACCTGACGCGCATATTTATTCTGTCCCAGTTCGGTTCGATGAGCCTCAACCGCCACATCTGGCAGACCTATTCCAGCGAGGTTCAGGGGCGAGGTTTTATCGAGACCATAACCTCCGAGCCTTCCCGGGGAAGCGGTGACGAATTTCAGGGGACTGCGGAAGCCCTGCGGCAGGCGTACCGCTATATCATCCACCACGACCCGAAATATGTTCTGGTCCTGAACGGCGACCAAATCTACAAGATGGACTACCGCAAGATGATACTCTGGCACCAGATCCACGAAGCCGAGGTCACGGTGGCGTCCCAGTATATTTCCGAGGATGAAGTCTCCGAGCGCACGCTGGTCAGGGTTGATCCCGACCTGCGCGTAGCCGAGTTTTACGAACGCCCCCGCAGGGCGGACAAGCTCGAG
>JAFGWW010000332.1 GCA_016936955.1 Planctomycetota bacterium
ACGCAGGTCCGCAAGGACCTGGCTGCAATCGGTGTGCGGGGCTACCCGCGCATCGGCTACCGCGCCGTGGATGCGAGTAGCCGTATTCGCGAAGTGCTCGGCTTTGATGTCAGGAAAAAAGGCATTATCGTCGGCGCAGGGCGTCTTGGCGGCGCTCTTGCCTCTTATCCCGGGTTTGGTGCTTACGGGCTTGAGATTGTTGCCATATTTGATACTGATGACTCCAAGGTTGGTTCGTCAATCGGCCAGCATCCTGTTGTTACTCTCGATAAGCTGGAGCAGGTTATAAGCGACGAACATGTTGGGCTTGCCGTTCTGGCGGTTCCTGCCGTCGCTGCCCCCGCCTTGGCGGAACGCGTTGTCGCGGCTGGTGTACGAGCCATATGGAACTTCGCCCCCACCAGATTTGCCGTGCCGGAAGGAGTTCGTATCAGGCATGAGCAGATATCAGTGGGCCTCGCGGAACTCAGCTATCACCTGAAGTAGCTTTGCTTATTGACTGACCTTCAGCTCTTTTGCCAGTAGTTCCCTCACCGCGTTATCCGTACTTTGCACGTGTCCGTCTGCGAAAGCCAGATTGCACTTCCCGGAATGTCTGTACGAATTATGTGGCTTGGTGCTCCTGTTCACTCCAGAACTGTCCAGAGCGACCCCATTGTCATCATAGGTTACTTTGTCCCATGCTGGAGAGGGGGATGAGTTTTGCTGTGCATCGGCGAACAATCCCATGATGGATGGTTTGTTTACCTTGAATAAGGATGTGCCGTTGTTCCCGAAAAATACATTTAAACCGATTCCAGTGTTTCCGTTGCCCGGGTTGCTGTCGTTTGCCGCTATGCTATCTTTTAGTACCGGGCAATAGACGACGAGAGAGTCGCAGCCACGTTGATAATTGCCGTAACCTCCGCCAGCGCTTATGCGGTCATTTCCAATGTATTTACCGATGAATAGTGCGGAGTACCACGATACATACGCCGTACCGGAAGTGTTGGTACTTGTTCCCCATGTGAGAGTATTGATCGGAAATGCGGTTGATGCTGTTGGCTGGCACCCATTGTTGTCGCTTGCGTACATGGAGGTTGCAAGCGCCAGTTGTTTCATATTGCTCTGGCACGCCGTACAACGCGCCATGTTTATTGCCTGGTTGAGTGCGGGCAGGAGCAGGGCGGCCAATACGGTTATGACTGTAATGATAACCAGCAACTCGACCAGAGTAAACCCGGTCACCATATTATATGTGGTCTTTTTTTTCATTTAAATTACCCTTCGGAAAATAAGGGACAACCACCCTTTGAATATAGGTAACGTTCTCAATAATACCCTTGTCATTCTTTAGTGTCAACCTGAAATGGATGCCCGAAAGGAATGCTTTTGATAAAGCTTGACCTGTAATGCCAAAATATTATACTTTTGATGTCTCTGTGAGTAAAACACATAGACTGTCTTTTTGCTGCATTCTGGGCTAATATTTACCGTCGGAAGGATTATATAAGATGAAGCTTTCCAGTCTCATACAGCCTGAGTTTATCCTCTGCAACGGCAAAGCCTCGAGCTACGACGATGCGAAAGAAAAACTGATCGCCTTGGTGGAGTCGGAAACAGGGGCAAGCGCATCTACAATAATGGACGCAGTGCGTGAGCGTGAGGAAATTGCCAGCACGATCGTCGCCCCCGGTATCGGTTTCCCGCACGCCAGAACGGATTCGATCGGCGATTTTTATGTTGTTGTCGGTGCTTTTCCCGAAGGGGTTCCCGTTGATGGGCAGGATGTTCCCTTACGCTTTATCGTCATGTATCTTCTTCCCGAGGGCGCCAGTAATCTGTATCTACGCTGCATGAGTTCGATGGCCAAGGTCCTTTTCCCAAAAGGAAACCTTGATCGCCTCGTAAATGCTACAGACGCGGCCTCTCTGCTTGGCGTTATCGACAGCACTGGGGTTATGGTTAAGGATGAGGTCACCGCCGCCGATATCATGTCGAAAGATGTTGTCTCGTGCAATATCTCCAGCACTCTGCGGGACGTCGCCGATATTATGGTCAAGTACAACACCAGTTCTGTTCCTGTAGTGGATGACGATAATAAATATATCGGCATGGTTTCAGCCCATAACCTCCTCAAGGTCGGTTTGCCTGAGTATCTGCTTGCCATGGATTCGGTTGATTTCCTGCGCAGCTTTGAGCCTTTCCAGGATCTGCTCAAACAGGAGCAGTCGATGACGGCTGCCTCGGTCCTCGACCGAGATGCGCCGACCTTTATCAATCATGCACCAATGATTGTTGTGGCAAGCAAGATTGTCCGTGACCGGCTTGGTAACTCGGCGGTCATCGATGATGACGGGCGGCTTGTCGGCATGGTATCGGGATTGGATTTTGTACACAAGGTTGTCAGGGCGTAGTAATTCTTTGATAAGTCTGGCTGGGACATCTTCAGGGGTTTAGCTTGAATCAATTATCCGGCATTTGGGAATACTTCCACGCTTCCGCCTCGGAGCATGTTGCGAGCGCAGTACTCACCGGCGATTTTGCCCTATACATCGGAACCGCGATATTTTTCCTGTCTTATCTCTGTATTGCTTTCGAGAAAAAAATTGGCATAAACAAAACCGTGTCCGCTCTGGTCGGTTCCAGTCTGATGCTTTTCCTTATTGTGCGCCCCAAAAATCTCGGCGGGATGGACATCGGCGTCTACCAGTTTACGGTGAAGTTTGACGTTATATTCCTGCTTGCGGGTATGATGATAATTGTACACCTGCTGAGTGAAACCGGGTTGTTTCAGTATATCGCTATCAAATGCGCAAAAATGGGAAGGGGCGAGCCTATACGCGTGCTCGTGCTTCTTGTAGTTGTTACCGCGTGCGCGTCGGCGGTGCTGGATAATGTGACGACCGTGCTTTTCATGTGTCCCATGACCTTGCTTGTGGCGCAGCAGCTTCAGATCAACCCTCTCATGTTTCTGATACCGATGGCGTTATCGAGCAACATCGGCGGCACCGCCACCATGATCGGAGACCCGCCGAACATTCTTGTCGGTGCTTATGCAAGATACGCCGGCATCTCCTTCATTTCCTTCATCCACATACTAACCCCATTTATTACACTCCTGATGGGGGTATTCATTGGCGCCATAATGCTGCGCTTTTCCGGTACCATGAAAGTGACTGCCGAGCAGCGCGCGCGTATTATGGACCTTGAGGAGCGAAGGGCGATTACCAATCCGAAGCTTATGAAAAAAGGCTTGGTGGTCATGGGGCTGACATTGATTGGCTTTATGTTGCACGGGTTGCTGCATATTGAGCCGGGGGTGGTGGCCATGGGCGGCGCAGCTCTCTTCCTGCTTATCAGCCGGGTTGATATCGAGAAGGCGATGGAGGGGGTAGAATGGTCAACCCTGATGTTTTTTATCGGCCTTTTCGTCATCGTCGGTGGTGCCATGGAGGTGGGGCTTTTCGAGAAAGTCGCTACCCTTATTTTCAGCCTGACCGGGGATAACCCCTACATTGTCGTTGTTACGGTGCTCTGGGTCTCTGGGCTTTGCGCAGGGGTTATCAATAACTTTTCCTTCACTGCGGCCGCGATCCCAGTTGTTCATAAACTTGCTCTTGATATTCAGCTCCCGGACCACATGCACCAACCTCTGTGGTGGGCGCTGGCTCTGGGCGCGTGCCTTGGCGGGAACCTTACGCCAACCGGCGCAGCGGCGAACCTTGTGGTTATCGACATGTCGCAGAAGAGTGGCCATCCTATTACCTTCGGCCGCTTCATGCGTTGGGGCATACCCTGCGCCATCGGTTCGCTCATTCTATCGACGGGATATGTGGTTTTTCTCATGTATCTAGCCCATAATTCGCAGGCTTGATTCGCGGGACAATTAATAATGAAAAACGGCGGCCTTATGGCTGCCGCTTTATGCTTTCCTTGAATTTAATTACTGCTGCCGATCCACCTGCCTATTCTTCCTCGACCTCGATCTGTGGGTTCTTATCGAGAAACCTGTACAGCGTCGCGCGGCCCACGCCGAGGAACCTCGCCGCTTTTGCCTTGTTACCGCCGGTCTGCTTTAGCGCGTCCAGCACAGACTCCTCGTCGAGTTTGTTCCTGCCCTTTGGCTTTAAGTTGGCAGACAGTTGCCGTGCTTCTTCGTAGACCTGATAGGCTCCTCCGAGAATTCGGGAGGGGCCGTTGGTGCCGGATGCTACGGAACTCAGTATGTGGGGCGGAAGGTGGGTCGCTTCGATCAGGTTTCCGCGACACTTGACGAGAGAGAACTGCAGTGCGTTTTGCAGCTCCCGGATATTGCCGGGCCACTCATATGAGAGAAGGGCGTCCAGCGCCGAAGGGGAGAGGGCAACGCCGCTGCGTCCAGACTCTTCCTCGATGCGTTTGAGAATGTAATCCACCAGCAGCGGGATGTCGCCGCAGCGCTCCCTGAGCGGCGGAAGCTCGATCGGCACAACGCAGAGCCGGTAGAAAAGGTCTTCCCTGAAGCGCCCTTCGGCAATTTCTTCTTTCAGGTTTTTATTGGTGGCGCTGATGATGCGCACGTTTACCTTGACTGTCGAAGTATCACCCACGCGCTCAAAGGTTCCTTCTTGCAGAACGCGCAGAAGCTTTACCTGCATGGCGGGGGAGATGTCGCCAATTTCGTCGAGGAAGATGGTGCCTTCGTCGGCGAGTTCGAAGCGGCCCTTCTTGTCGCGGATGGCGCCGGTGAACGCGCCTTTGACATGGCCGAAGAGCTCGCTTTCGAGAAGGCCTTCGGGTAGGGCGCCGCAGTTTACCGGGACAAAAAGGTTGCTTGAGCGGTTGCTCTCGTTATGGATCGCGGCGGCTACAAGTTCCTTGCCGGTGCCGCTTGCGCCGTGGACGAGTACGGGAACGTTTGCGTTGGCCACGCTGCGGATAAGGTCAAAGACTTCGAGCATCTTCTTGTCGCGGCCGATGATCCCGGAAAAGCTCTCGACCTTCCCGAGCCTTCGCGCCAGATCTTTCTCCGTTGTCAGGTCGCGGAATGAGGCGAGCACGCCGAGCATCTTGTCGTTCTCTTCATCCTTGATTCCCTGGACGGAGATTTCAAGCTGCCGTTCCTCGCCGGCTTTCGTCGTGATAGTTATCGGGTATTTAACGTTGTCGAATGATGGGCGCTTGCCGCAGAAAGAGCATTTGTTGCCGCAGAAATTGCCGGGGAAAACCTCGTGGCAGTCCTTGCCGAGAACCTCGCCTGCGCTGTAGCCGGTTGTCTTCTCAGCAGCCTTGTTGAAATACATTATCTTTCGGTCCATGTCGTGGGCGATAATGCCTTCGGTAAGGCTGTTTAGGATAAGGTCTGCCTTGTTGTTGGCCTGTACAAGGGACTTGAAGTACCCGCGCTTGAAAAAGTTTTCCACCAGCTCGCCGATTTCGTCGCGGCATTTGCGGAAAGCCTTGAGGCGTTCATTGTCGTCGCCATCGAAGTTGGCCGGGTCGTCAAGGTTCCAGTTGACTTGTCCCGGATGGCCGGGCAGCAGCAGGGAACATTCCTTGGCGGCTTTGGAGGATAGGGTTATGACTATGTCCAAGTCGAAAAGGTCAACCTCGGAGAAGTCTCTGATTTTCTGCTTTGAAATATCAATCCCTGCCTCGCCCATTACCTTGCCGGTGAGGGGGTGCAGTTCATCGATATCGCCGTTAGCGGCGTTGATCACCTCAATCTCGTCAAATCCGCACTGGCGGACAAAGCCTTCGGCAATATGGCCGCAGGTAGGGTTGCCGCTGCATAGAAAAAGTATGGTTGTCATTGCTCTACCTGTGTGACAGTATCGGATAAATTCACCAAATTCACTGTCCTATTATTGGTATTTTAAGCTTCAACGCAAGGGGTTGTGTCTCATTTTGACAAAAGAGACAGTTTTTGCGTTGGCAAATCCAGGCAAATTCGGGAGCGAATTAATGTGACAGCTAGTCTTTGACAAGAAATTCGATAACCGAATCCTCGACTTCCCGGCTCCAGTCTGTGGTGTAGAAATTATGGTTGGCGCCGTCCACGAGTTTCATGTCTGGCGTGATTGATTGGGCTTTGCAGAACTCATCATAATATTTCCACGCGTCCTGCCATTCGGGGTCGCCCCCGCCGTAAATGAAGCGGCATGGCGCGGGAACGCTAGCGAAGGCTTTCATAATATCTCGCTTCGAGTCCTTGAGCTTGCGGGCAGCTCCCGACTCGATTCCGCTGGCAGCGATTGTATTGCCGACACCGCGGAAGTTTATTTCACCCCTGAATAATCTCTTCCATGTATTCAGGCTCGCGGCCTTTCGCGCATATTCTGAGAAGCGGGAGATGATTTTACGCCTTGCCATCGTCCCTGACCTTGCGGAAAAGGGAAGGGTGCTTATAAGGGCTAGGCGCGAGACGGGGGCGAGGGTGTGCGCGCCGATAGCCACATTCCCGCCCGAGCATATCCCGCAGTAGGCTACATTCTTGCAGCCGGTTTCGGTTATTAGAAACTCTCTGGCTCTTATCGTGTCGGCGATCATATCGTCAAGGTTGGTCTCTTTCGCCTTGCCGTCTGAGATGCCCCTGCCGGAGAGGTCGAAGCGGAGGGTGGGGATATTCTGGGCGGCGAGACGACGACCGATGCGAACCATGATCCGGTGGGGGCCGCAGCGGGTTCCTCCCCAACCGTGAATGGTGATTACTCCAAGCTCTGGTGCAGATGTGATCTCCTGCGGTAATGCAAGGGTTCCGGCAAGGCATATCTCGTCCGTCGCCGTCTTCCTGCCGAAGACGACGCTCTTTTCATACACTCCGTCCGTTCCTGAAATGACCGCCGGGTTATTTGCCATCAGCTTCTTTGCTATTCAGGTCTTCCACTTGAGGGGTTCCGGTATTGGCCGCTTCGCCTTCGCCAAGAGAGTCCTTAGCGTCCTTGAGCTTTTTGAGAATGTCCTTGCTCTTCTCCGTGACGTTCGCGTCGTCTGCCTTCTGGACGACGAAATCGACAACCGCAATCACGGGGCGCGCGAAGAGGGATGAGTTCACGCTCTCCTGTGTTGACTCGGTGCCCATGCGGTCCATGATGATTACGATGATCGCGCAGATCAGAATAGCTTTTACTATCCCAACAGCACCTCCGAGAAGGCGGTCGAGTTTCTGAAGCTTCCACTTTTCAAGCATCTTAGAGAAGACCACCGCAAGCATTCTGACGGTGAAGCTTGCCAATGAAAATACACCGATGTGGGCGATAAGGGAGGCCACGCCTTCGCGCTCAGGCATCCACCGCAGGATCGCCTGCGTCGCCGGCTCGCCAAGGAAAAAGGTGGCCGCCACACCGGCAATGACCGCAACGATACCGGCAACCTGCCAGACCAGCCCCGAGATGAGCCCAAGGCAGAAACACAGCACCGCCACCGCGACGATAATAACATCAAGATAGTTCAGTCCCAGACCTTCCAGCATTTATCAACCCTTCTGTTTTACTCGTATTTTATCCACATCAGGCACAACCCGCACGCGGGCGCACCCTGTCCGGCCTTCTGCCGGTCTTTTGCCTCGAAGATGGCGGGGATGTCCCCGGCCTTTAGATTGCCAAGCCCAACATCGACCAGCGTTCCGGTAATGTTGCGCACCATATTATAGAGAAAGCTGCGCCCTTCTATCTCGTAGGTTATCCTGTCACCGGTTACGATCAGTTCCGAGCGGTCAATTGTTCGCGTATTGTCGGAATCCTCGGTATTGCATTCCTGATTGGAGAATGATGTGAAATTATGGGTGCCGGTGAAGTATGCCGCGGCTTTTATCATCTCCTCTGTATCTACCGGCCATTTCACATGCCAGAGGTATCTGCGCTCAAGGGCAGGGCGGATCGGGCCTGTGGCGATGCGGTAGCGGTAAAGTTTACGCTTGGCTCCGTGGCGCGGGTCGAAACCGTCTGGCGCCTCTTCGGAACTGCGCACGGCGATATCTTTCGGCAGGCGGGAAGTGATGGCGTGGGCGAACTTCTCCGCCGGAATCGAACTTTCGGTGTAAAAGGTTGCAACCTGCCCCAGCGCGTGGACTCCGGAGTCGGTGCGGCTAGCCGAGCGCACGCGTATATCCTCGTCCGTAAGCATTTTAAGAGCTTTTTCCACCTCTTCCTGCACTGTCGGGCCATTGGGCTGAACCTGCCAGCCCACATATCCGGTTCCGTCATACTCTATCGTGATTTTGATCAGTCGCTTAGACATAATGATCGTTTTTAACGCTTTCCGGGCTTTGCCATATTCCTGAAACCTGCCAGTAAAATGCGACAGCAAACAATTATGATATTGAGAGGGCGGGTCAATGTAAAACAGATAATTTTTATCCGTCCCGGTCACGATTTAGTAACGCCAGTCGCCGCTGGAGGGGGGATATGCGATTTTTATGATAAATTTATGAATAAATCCAGCGAATGGGTCAATAATATGTTGCTAACCTGCCAAACGTGTGATATATATCTCGCGTAGTATATAGCAGGAAGATCAGGTTGGGCTGGGAATCTTGTCTCCCGGTCATTTCATATCGAAGCACGGATTTTTTTTCACTTACAGGAGAAAGAGGAATGAGAAGGATGCGAAATCTGCTCATGCTGTTGGGACTGATTCTGGTCGGAGTCTCAAATCTGCATGCCGGTGAGGACAATTCGCGGTATATGCTGGATTTTGAGGGCATGGATGCCTTGCCCGCTGATTGGGTTGCAACCGGCGATATCAGCATCGACACCAAGAAGCCATTCAACAGTAAACGCGCGCTTATGTTTGCCCGTACCAAAGAAGCTGTAAACGACAAGACAAGCCTCGAAATGGCGCCTTTCCCGGTACGCGATGGGATATGGGAAATCGAGATGTTTTACGAGGCTGAGCTCAATTCTCCCGACTCGTCTTTCAATGGCACCGTAAGCATCGAGTTTCTGAATGCCGCGAAAAAGTATATCGGTAAAAAGGAGCTCCGTATTATCGAAGGCAAGAAGTCGTGGCGCGAAGACAAGAAAAAAGTGGTCATACCCGAAGGGGCAAGCTACGCCCGTTTTTGCGTCGTCATGAACAAAACCTGGGGTGTGTTCCGCCTCGACAATATGCTCGCCACCTATCTGGCTCCGGCCCCGAAGACGATTTTCTCCAGCATCAGGCTCGCGCCTAAGGAATTCGCCTCCCTCTTTCTTCCCGGAGACGACATCGTTTTCGATATTACCGTAGAATGCACCAAGGAGTGGGCTCAGGGCGCTAACGAGGTGAACGTGGCTATCACCGACTACTGGGGCGCCGAGCAGCACGCCCCCATTACCGTGGCTCTCAAGAAGGGTGCGGTCAAGCCTAACATGATCAAGTACGCCGGCACTCTTACCCTTGATCATAAGGCTTTCGAGAAGGGCAAGTATTACGAACTTCATGCAACCGCCACCAATGGAGGGGAGGATATTTACCGCGAAGAGTCCACCTTCTCGATTCAGCCCAAGCCGATCACCAAGAATTATCGCCCCCACGAGATTCCCTTTACTCTCAACAACTGGGACGACCGTATAAAAGATACGTTCTTCATGGCTGACCGCATGGGCATCCGCTGGAAGCTGGTCTGGAGCGGTTGGGAAACCACGCCTCCGTATAAGCCCTACGCCCCCGGTATTGAGTGGATCAAGGAACTCGATATGGGCGCTCTCCTCGGCGTCAGGCCTGTAACCGGAATCGAACATGCCGTGCCGGGGTCAGAGAAAATCACCGAAGAGTGTCTCCGCGAGGGCGCGAAGAATATGGTCAACGCCTACAAGGACATGGTGCCGATCATGATCCGCTGCGGTAACGAGCCCCACACCGAACCCGAGACCGTTAAAAAGAGCGTCGCCGCTTATAAGGCTATTTATGAAGGGGCAAAAGCGGCCGATCCCAACGTGTTCTTCATCAGCACCTCCATCGGCCCTTGCGAGGAGTTTTTCAAGCAGGGTTTCCAGAATTATTGCGACGCTTTCGATTATCACACCTACAGCGGTTGGAAGCTGCTTCGCGATATTGATGACAACTACAAGGAACTCTTCAAGAAGTACAATTGCGAGAAGCCAATATTTTGCACAGAGATCGGCATCAACAGCCAGGGCATGGCGCGGCTTGACGTCTCGCGCGATATGGTCAAGAAGTTCGCGATTCATTTCGCCGAGGGCCACTCCAATCTGGCGTGGTTCGACCTTCTTTACCCAGACACCAAGGGTACCATTGTCGGTAGCAACGCAGAGGCGTTCAACGTATTCAACGCCAAGTATTGCCTCTACAGCCCGAAGATAACCGCCGTCACTTATTACAATATGGTGAACGGTATCTGCATCAAGAAGTTTGTGGAGGAGAAGATCTACGACGGCGAGATCGAGAATGTACTCTTCCGCGACAAGGACAACCGTTGCCTCCTCGTGGCCTGGAAAGAGATGGGGCGTGAGGAAGCCTTCCTCCCCCTCCCGGGCGTAAAGGACGTAAGAATGGTCCGCATCGACGGCAGCGAAAGGCAGCTCGATGCG
>JAFGWW010000333.1 GCA_016936955.1 Planctomycetota bacterium
ATCTGCTGGATAGAGAGTTCGGTGTAGCGCAACAAGGCCGCCGCTTTCTCTATCCGATAACGGTTAAATGCGTTGGCAGGGGATTCCTGCAGATATGCCTGACAGCGGGTGCTGAGCGTACGGCGGGATATCTTCAGCTCCTCCGCAATCTCGTCCACCCGCGCATTGCGCTTGTAAAATTTTTCGAAAACGCCGTGGAGCTCTTTGATAAATCTGTGCTGCTCCGAAAAAGCACAGAGTCCCGGCGCCACAGCCTCCCGCGGCAAAAGGCGCAGAAGCCTCCAGAAAAATGTTTCCAGCAAACTGTCCTGCAGGTAGCCGGAAAAAGTATCGCCACGTTTTATTTCGTGTTCGAGATCGGCGAAAAATTTCAGGCCTTCCGCGAACCTGCCGGAACTGACCTGATCGGTCGGCAACACCCCCTGCGCGAAAAGAGGTTGCTCCAGCGTGAAGTGCAGAACATAATGCAACTGGCCGTCGCGAAGGTGGTCCTGATGATTATCGCCCGGCTTGACGATCAGGAAAAACTTATTCCCCACCTCCAGCTCGCACCCGTTAAGGATGCACCTGTAAGGGCCGCGCTCAATCATTATAACTTCATAACTCGTGTGCCGGTGGGAGGGATATTCGTAGGCGCCTGACATCTGCAAACGGTGGAAATCGACAAAGCGAGGCGTTACCCGATAGGATATGCACGATGCTTCATGACGGCGGACGTAGTCTTTCTGAAAAGCCATTGCAAGCAAGCTCCGGACTATAATGACAAGCGTGATCGGCACATTCATATATACCATCTTTACGCTCGGCATTCATCCGGTTTTTATGGCTATGGGTAAATTAATTGCCCGAATTGATATTTTATTACTTTCTAATATCCGCCGCCAAGTTCCGCCACCGCGCCTTCGGCAACGAGGCTTTCGAGCTCCACCCCTTCTTCAAGCAGCTTCCGCGCCTTGTCCAGAATCGCGGCGGTCGCGGTTGCGCCGATGCGGGTTACGCCGAGAGCCCTTACCGCGAGAAGGTCTTCAAGAGTCCTGACCCCGCCCGCCGCTTTTACTTCGATGTCCTTATCCGCCATCTCACGCATGAGCTTGAGATGAGGCATGGTCGCGCCCTTGTAGGAATACATCCCGTTGTCCTGCTTGACAAACCCGTAGCCCGAAGAGGTCTTGACGAAAGCAACCTTTACTTCATTGCAGATTTCACAAAGCTTTCTTATTTCTTTTTCTTCAAGGTAGTCGTTTTCGAAAATAACCTTGAGAATCGCGCCGCCTTTCTTGCCCGCATCGTTTATGGCTGCGATCTCGTCGCGCACATAATCCCAATCGCCGCCCAGCGCCTTGCCGATATTGATAACCATGTCGATCTCGGTCGCCCCGTCCTTGCAGGCTCTCTCCGTCTCCGCCACCTTGATCCCGGTCGTGCCGTTACCGTGGGGAAAACCGATTACGCTTCCTACCTTGACATCACTCCCACCCAGAATTTCGCACGCCATCTTCACAGCGTAGGGCTTGATGCATACGGAGGCGACGTCATACTTCAACGCCACGGCGCATTCCCTTTTCAGAATTTCGTCGGTCATGGTGGGATGGAGCAGGGAATGGTCGATCATTTTCGCGAGGTCTTTCAAGGTTACCGCCATGATTGATTCCTTTACGGGCAATGAACGCGGGATATCCGCGCCCGGTTGAATACGAAATAAATGATGCCGGTGCCGGCTGCCACGCAACAAGATGCCACTACAGACCAGAAATCATTTACATCGTAATATTACCCCGTGCAGGTGCCGGTAGGAATAGCGCTACAGGCAAATACATATCTTTTTGGGCAAGGTTATATATAGAGAATCATGGCCTTATGCCACAGTTATGGCGATAGGAAAGATAGGATATTTTTCGGTTTTTAACGAGTAAAGCAGAATAAAATGCAGCCCTAGCCCTGCTTGCCTCCGTCTTCCTCCGGTATCTGCTTGGCCTGCTTCCATATCAAAATGGCAAGGACGGCGACAAGCAGGATAACGGCGGCAGTAAGCAACCACTGGTTCCGCTCGCTCCAGGGGATTTCCTTTACCTTGAGGCTGTACTGCGGGTTGTCCTCCACCTCACTGCTTACTGCTTTATGAATCCCGTCTTTCTGCAGGCGGTCAACAAAGCTGGCGAAATCATAGGATGGAGAGGAGGCATCAGGATTGCCGCAAAGAAGCTGCAACGCCCTCTTCCCGTTATGCCGAAAGATCAGGCGCTGGTTTAAACGCCGCACGCTTGCGCCGACGAAAGAGAGGGGCGCGTCGTCTCCGTTATATATCCGGATGGCAAGGTACCGGTATTTTCCGTCGCACTTCAGCTCAAGCGATTCGGTCGTTTCTTTCCCGGTCGTAAAACGGTACAGGCTTGCGTGCGCAATCTCGCTCCATTGCTCTTCAACCTCGGTTTCGCTGGGAAGCGAATTCTCGACGCGACGGGTAATGATTCTGGTCTCTGCATTGCGCCCAAGGATGGAACAACGGCGCATGAAGTTATCATCGCCGATAGTCAGTTTTATATCGTACAGGTGCAGGTTTTCAAAACCGAGATCCAGCCTTATCTCGGTATATCCTCCCTTACTGTTCTGCAACACCTCTGAAGTCGACACGGGCGCGGCGACGACATCAGCCGGGGTCTTTACGAGATGTGAGGCGCTGACCGAGTTTATTTCAATCTGCTCGGGGTCGTTTATCCCGTTATAAACCGTAATCCGATAATAGCGGTAATTGTTTTCCGAAAGGGGCAGCCTGCCGAGGCGGTAAGCCGAAGCCCCGCCGGGAATGGCGAAAAGCCAGCCGTTATTTGTCAGGACCTGCCAGTTGACAGCATCATTGCCGCCCTCGACCATAACCCTGCGCCGGAAATTATCACCAGCGGTTACGATATTCAGAATATTCCTGACCTGATTCCCGCCGAAGTCTGCAACGACGGACGAACTCTTGCCCGGCACGAATGCTTTGTTCAGATACTTACCCGGCCCATAAGGGGCAACATATTCTTCGCGCCCTCGCTGCTCGCGGGTAATGTACGGCACAGTATCGCCTTGCCCATCTATCAGCCGTAGATCAGAGAGGCTTCCTTTCGCTTTTGCCAATAAGGCGGGCGGCAGCGAAAGTTCGTCCACTCCGTCTGCGCCGTCCTCGACAACGCTTACGGGAAGGCGGTATTTCCATTTTGATTGGTCGACTTTCCTCGCACCCTCTGCGCCAAAACCGCAGGCGGTGCAGAGCAGCATAACCCAGACAAGGCCGGCAATTTTATTGATCGGATGTTTCATCTTTACTCCCGTTTTTATCGGCTGAATTGTCATCGTCTTTTTTAGGCTCTTCGCCTGACAGGCGTTTCTCAAGACGATGGTAAGAATAGGATGCGGCAAGCATCAGCAGTCCCACAAGCATGAAGGCGATGATGCGCAAGAACTCGGCCGCCGAATCCATGTCCCAGATAAGCAACTTCAGCGCCGAGATACCGAAAAGACCCAGACTGCAATAACGTAATGGCCGGACCCGTCTCCAGAAACCTACGGCAAGCAGGGCTGAGGCGTAGAGGCCCCATGTCAAGGTAAGGGATATCTGCACGACTGAGCCTGGCCAGCCTAGGCTGTCGCTGACGTATGTGGGCACCTCGTAACTGAACAACCCGAAAAGCAGGAAAATTCCAAGCCCCCAGAATATGGTTCCCGCAAATGGCAAGGGCTTGTCATCCAGCATAGGGGCGGAACTGACGACTCGTGCAAAGCGTAATACGCAGAGTACAAATGCGACCCCGACGGCAAAGCGAAGGTTGATAAATGGCAAGCTGTCCACCGCACGTGAAGCTTCGAGACCGATGCAGAAATGAATGAAAGATACAAACAGGGCGAAACATCCTACTGCCCACGTCAGCATGGAACGCGTCTTCTTCCCGGCGAAGAGGTAACAAAGGGAACCCGCCATCCATATGGCTGAGGCTGCGCAATCGTCGGTGTAACCGTCGTACTGGTCATGGAGCCAGAGGCAGCTTTCGTACTGGACAAGCAGCAGCGCCAGAAGCCATCCGCCCAAAGCGAAGAAAAGTTTCGTAATACGGTCGCCGATGGTGGCGCTCTCCCCGAATTTATGCTGGATAACAGCGTAAAGCCCCATTGCGACGGGCACCAGCATCGCGCTGATGAAATGCCGGTTGATAAAGGGCACGTAAAGTTCGTGATGAAGAGGCCAGTGTGCGTAAAACAACCTGCCCACCGAAAGCAGAAGCACCACCCCGCCGAAGAGGCGCACCGGGAGATAGCTGAACCTGTAACCAAGGTAGAGCAGCACCGGCCCCTCCACCGCCCATGCAAGCGTGATGCCGTGGGCGTGGAGATGGAGCGGGATTGCCATGGTTGTAAAGGTCACCGCAAGGGTAACGGCGCCGAAGAGAGTTTTGGAATCGGCTGGCAGGCGACGACGGAAAATGGTGCCCATAGTCAGATATATTACCGCCATTGCAACTGAGATAAAACCGAGGATCTGCTGGTGTTTTTCATGGAGCATATACCACATGAACCCGAAGGTGAAGACGGCGTTCACGAGGGCAAGAATGAAACGCTCCAGAGCGACGGGCGTCTTTTTCACAAGATGAAAGACAAAGGGCAGCATCAGGAACAGGAAGTAAAACACGAGCAGCCAGAGCAGCGCGGCATCCAGCTGTGGTTCATCATAATATTTTCCAAACCATCCGCTGTAAAGGAAATATGTACCAGCGATCGTAATGGCATCGAGCACGCGCCAGCTTCTGAAAAAAGCTACGCCGAGAACGCCAAGGTCGAGAAGCAGGAGATAGGTAAAAAGCGCGTCCCGTGAATTGTTCCCGGTGGAAACCAGAAGCGGCGTGGCGAGACCGCCAAGCACCGCAAGGATGGCGATCGGCGGGGCATTGTGAAGAATGGCAAGAGTCATGCCGCAGACGGTGACTGCTACGAGGAGAAGGAACGCGGGGACCTGTGTCAGCACAGGCGGATTATAAATAGACGAAGCGGAGGCGGCAAAAGTAACATACAGAATCGCCAGGCCAAGCCCCATCAGCCCCTGCCCCAGCGACCGCATCCCTTTCCCGATAAAACGGGTGCCGGCGACAAGAACGCCAACACCAGCCAGAGCACATAAAACAACCTGACCGGTGGGGCCGATGAGGTCATTCTCGAAAGCGTATTTAAGGAAAAATGCGGCGCTGAAAAAGAGGATCCCAACCCCGACCCACGTCATCCACCGCTGCCCGATGACAGACTCGAAACTCGGCTTCGCGACTTTGCGTTCCGGCGCTTTTTCTTTACTCTCACTATTAGCGGAAGAAACAGTTTCAGCAACCGGGCCTGTTCCTTTGACTGGAAGCGAACTCATGCGCGCCTCCATGGTCTGCTTTAATGTAGAAGGCTGAGCCGGCACGGGTTCGGCTTCCTCTACCACCCATATTTCCGGTTCCTCTTCCTTGGCGGGGGCTTCCTGCACTTCCTCCTTTTTATCGACAGCCAGAATGCGCTCCGCTTTTGTCATCTCCCGCAAGCGACCTTCGGCCGCAGTCAGTCGCGACATTACGGAGTTTAATTTCGCGCGCATAAATTCAAGTTCGCGCTTCAGGGAAGTAACCCTGAAAAAGGCGACAACCCCAAGCACAAGGCAGGTCAGAACCGCCAGCGGAATCGTTAAAAAGAACGCCTCACCCATACTGTCTCCACGTCAGGTAAACGCCAAAACGCCTATAGCAAAAGCGGCATAGGGCCGCACACAAACGCCCCGCTCAAGCATCAATAATATGATTTTACTGGAAACCGCGGACCCCAGAACAAGGATACATTATTATACATGCAAGTCAATGACCAGAATGTGGGGGGATACAGCAGGGAAAGCTCGACAATATCAGAGAATGTTCATCTTGAGACACAAAAGCAAAGGTACGCTATTTAAGCCCTAGACGCAGCTTTCGTGCGGGTTTGATGAGATGTATTCCTTGATCGCTGCGAGAAAGCGGGTTCCGTAGACCGCTAGTTTTCGCTTGCCCACGCCGTTCATCTCCAGCAGCTTGTCTGGCGTGTCGGGGAAATGGCGCGCCATGTCGTGGAGGGTACGGTCAGAGAAAATAACGTAGGGCGGCACATGCCCGGCACGGGCAAGGTCTGTCCGCAACTCGCGGAGCTTGGTGAAAAGCCCGATTGAATAAGGGCCGTCAGCAGAAGCCTTGCCCCTCCTGCCCTTTTTCGATACGGGGGCCTGCTTGAGCATCTCGACCTCACGCTCTCCCCGAAGCACCTTCCAGCCCTCTTCGGTGATGGAATGGGTCGGGTACTGCGGATCCTGGATCCGGGTCAGACCCTGCGCCAGCAGAGAGTCCATAACCCGCCGCCAGTATGACTTGTCTTTATCCGTCCCCACCCCGTAGGTGGGAAGCTGGTCGTGGCCCTGCTGCCGGATGCGTTCGGTATTGGCACCGGTGAGAATATCGGTTATATGCCCCGCGCCGAAACGCCCGCCAGTACGAACCACTGCAGAGAGGGCTTTCTGCGCCGGCACCGTGGCGTCTTCGCGTTCCACCTCGCCCATGCAGAAGTCACAGCTTCCGCAATTTTCAACCGGGAATTCCTCGCCGAAATATCCGAGCAGCGCCACACGGCGGCAGCCGTCATGCTGAGAAAAATTTATCATCCGCTGCAATTGCTGCATGGCAACCTCGCGGGCATTTTCATCCTCCACGCATGAGGCAAACCTGCTTAGCTGCACTATATCCTGCCGCCCGAAAAAGAGGGCACATTCGGCCGCTTCGCCGTCGCGCCCGGCACGGCCGGTTTCCTGATAATAGCCTTCAATATTTTTCGGCAGATCCCCATGCACAACAAAGCGCACGTTGGATTTGTCGATGCCCATGCCGAAAGCGATGGTGGCTACAATGACCTGGCATTCGTCGCGCCGGAAAGCATCCTGCACCTCTGCGCGTGTCTCATCCGGCAGGCCGGCGTGATAGGCAAGGGCGTTGATGCCTTTCCCGCAGAGCATCTCGGCGGTGGCCTCAACATTTTTGCGGGTGGTGCGGTAAATGATGCCGGATTCGTCCTCGTGCCCGCGCAGGAAGTCAACCAGTTGCCGGTCAAGATTATCCTTGGGCGCCACCCGGTAAAACAGATTTGGACGGTTGAAAGAAGCTCGCACCAAGTGAGGTTTGCGCAGGCCAAGGCGCAGGACAATTTCCTCTGACACTCGCGGTGTTGCGGTTGCGGTGAAGGCGGCAACGGGAATGCCGGGGAACTCGTCCACGATCCGCGATAGGGCAAGATAGTCGGGGCGGAAATCGTGGCCCCATTCGGAGATGCAGTGCGCCTCGTCGATAGCGAAAAAGGATATATGGAGCCGCTTGATCCAGTCGCAGAAACCTTCCGAGTTGAAACGCTCGGGCGAGACATAAAGCAGGTCAAGCTCACCGCCCCTGAGCGCGGCGCTGATCTCGGTGCGCTCCGACGGGGTGGTGGTGCTGTTAAGCGTGGCGGCTCTGAGGCCGTTGGCGCAGGCGGCGTCGACCTGATCTTTCATCAGGGAGATCAGGGGGCTGACCACGACGCAGACGCCGTCCATGATATATGCGGGCAGTTGATAGCAGAGAGATTTGCCCCCGCCCGTAGGCATAACGGCGAAAGCGTCGCCCCCCGCGAGAACGGCACGGACAATATCTTCCTGATGGGGCCGGAAAGAATGGAAGCCAAAAAGCTCGGCGAGCGGTTGTTGCAGCGATTGCGGTTCTATCCTGATGTCCTTTGCGTTCTCGGTTTTCATGGGGTGATTATATATACACCAAGACCAAGGTCAACCATTCCCCGACGCCCGCCTCTGCCAGCCCGTCCTTTTTCCTTTACCGTCTTCGTGCAACCTCCTGACCGGAAGAAAAGTCCGGTTCAGGAAATGCCTTTCTGCCCATCACGAAGCGCCCTATATAAAGGGCACGCCTTCATGATAAGCCACTACTGCATCAGGGTTTAAGCGATGTAGCTTCAAACAAGGGAAATCCACTTCAGCAGGAAATATTGCGGGACAGGGAAGGGAAATAGCAAAAAATTAATTTTAACTGTAACGTTCTTCCGGCAGCGGTAGATAGAATGTGCCAGGGAAGGAGGAGGAGTTATGGATCAGCAGGAACGCTTTACACGCTGTTGGACACAAGTTCAGCCGACGGTGGCAAGCTTTATACACAGCCTGATCAGTGATTATCATGCGGCCGAAGACGCTTTGCAGGATGTGGCGGTCGTGCTTTACCGTAAGTTCGACACCTACGATGAAAGCCGCCCCTTCGTGGCGTGGGCTCTCGGAATTGCCAGATACGAAGTTATGCAGAGGCGCCGCAAGTATGCCCGCAGCTTTATTGCCCATCACAGCGACCTGATTGAGTCTATCGCCGAAACCTACAGCGAGATGAGTTCCGAACTCAGCCAGCACAGGAAATATCTCGGTGATTGCATGAAAAAATTGTCCGACCAGCAACGGGCCTCGCTGAAAATGAGGTACGAGGAGGGGCTGAGATCGGAGGAGATTTCGGCGCGGGTTGGAAGCAGCGCCGGAGCGGTACGAACCATGCTTAACCGCATACGTAATACATTACAACAGTGCATTCAACACAGGATGATCGAGCAAGAGGGCGGAATATGAAACCTGAGATACCGGAAGACATAATCTTGCTGCTGCTTGATGACAACCTGACGCCCGAGCAGGAAGAGCATCTGAAAAACTGGCTGGAGGATGATCCGGAAAACAAGCGCGCTTTTGTCCGCGCCATAAACATTGATTACTGCCTCCACGACCACTTCAAAAGCAGCGGCGCACTGGACACCATGCTTGCCGAATCCGGAGATGAAACTGAACCGGTGAATGAACAGCCAAACCGTTCACGTCGCGGCCATAAGAAGCGTAATTTCAGGACGCGCCGAACCAGATCAAACACAATCCGTTACCTTGTGCTCAACCTTGCCGCAGTGGCGGCGCTGGTTATTATCGTGCACTGGTACAACGTCAAGGAGATACGCCTCACGCGTGATGCGGTAAGCCCGGTGGTCGCCGAACTGCAGGGTGACATCATGCTTATCGCGAAGGATGGCGAGCGGACGCTCAGGCCGGGCGAGAGAATCCGTCCCGGCAATGTGCTTACCACCAGAGAAGGCGAGCACGCAGTTCTTAAATATCCTGACGGCACCAGTCTGGATGTCCAGCCCTCCACAACCGCGACCTTCAATCCCGGAGTGGTTGAGAAAGGTACGGGAAAGCTTGTCCAACTCAAAACCGGGGCCTTGCTTGCCGATGTCGCTCCTCAACCAAAGGGCAAGCCTTTCCTGATGAGTTCCGAATTCGCCATGGCTACGGTTGTCGGAACCAGACTCGAGTGGAGTACCGACGAGAAAATTTCCCGCCTCTCCGTAACAAAGGGAATTGTCGATCTGCGGTGCTTCCTGACAGGCATAACGCTTCGCGTTCCTGCGGGGAAATATGCCGAAGCTGGCCCCGGCATCACCCCTGCTCTTCATGATATAGAAGGGATGGGAAAGGCAATCGATGTTACTCCAGCTGACACGTCGACGGATATACCATTTATTGAGGATAACTGGATCCTGACAGATAATTATTCCGAATCCCTCAAGAAGGTAGAGAAGGCACGGGACAACTACCAGTGCACCGCAACCCTCGGGAAAACCGGGCTTATTTTTAAGGGCATTAACACCGAGAAGGAATGGATTGCCGCCGAAGCAAAAAGCAGAAAAACCTGGGATTTATCGCGCCCCTTGCGCGTAACGGTAGAGTATGAAGAACCGGAATTCCCCAAAGGGCGTGGCAATCTGGCCATAAGGCTCCTTCCTTCAGGCCTGGGCAATACCTCCTCCCCGCAGGTTGCGGTAATGCATGGCAGGGATCTGACAGGAAAAACAAACTTTACCGTTACGGGCAACAATATACAGACTGTCCTGTACAATGAAATTATCCAGAAAGCAATGACCCCGAAGCCGCAGCACACACTAGTCATGACGGTGGATAGAAAGAAGATTGTTGTCAGCGTGGATGACAAAAAGCTGGTCGATGCTGTGCATGGAGTAAAACTTGGCCCTGTTGTCATCGGGGTCGATGCAGGCTTGAGGGCAAGCAAAGGAGAGCTCAAGGCACATGTCATTTCAGTGAAGGCAGAAGAGCTCAAGGCAACAAGACTGAAGTAACTGAAAGCAATCATATGGCAAAGCATCGCAAGCCCCTTGATAATGGCTTGCGATGCTTATTTTGCAGCACCATCAAGCTCCCACTTAGTGCTCATTCCCGATTTTTTATTTTTCCTGTAACGTTCATAACCCGCCGGCAGAGATATCATGACGGGACAGATTTAACCGTATGGATTTTCAAAAGGAGGGATATTTAATGCGGAGATTATCGATGTTATTCATGATGGTAATTATGGTAGCGCTGTGCCTTCATGGCATAATGTACGCTTCGGATAAGCCGAGACTGGTTGTCCTTACGGACATTGGGGGAGACCCGGATGACCAGCAGTCGATGACACGACTGATGACCTATTCGAACGAGTTCGACATTGAAGGGATGATAGCAAGCAGCCAGATGGGGCATGGCGCAGTTACGGCTCCGGAGCTTATCAAGCAGATCATTAACTCTTACGGGCAGATCCGCGGCAATCTGGTTAATCACACTGCGGATTACCCCACAAAAGACTATCTCCTTTCAGTGGTTAAATCAGGCAATCCGAATTTCGGCACCAGCTATATCGGTGCGGGCAAGGACACTGCCGGATCGAACCACATAATCAGCGTTGTTGATAGAACCGATTCTCGCCCCGTAAACATAGCGGTTTGGGGCGGGACAACAGACCTTGCGCAGGCATTATGGCGAGTCAGGAACGACCGCACTTCGACACATCTCGCCACGTTTATTGCCAAACTCAAGGTACACGCTATTGCCGACCAGGACAATACCGGCCCCTGGATCCGCACAAACTTCCCGACACTTTTTTATATCAAGAACGGGGGAGTGAGCAGCACCACCGACGTTTTCCGCGGTATGTACCAGGGGGGCAGCACGACAACCTGCTCACAGACGTGGGTTGATACGAATATCAAAAACAACCATGGCGCTCTTGGTGCTGAATACCCGAACACCGGAATCTGGGCTCCCCCGGAGAACTGCATGAAGGAAGGCGACACGCCGTCGTGGTTTTACTTCCTTCCCAAAGGCATCAATGATTCTGAAAAACCCGGTTTTGGTTGTTGGGGTGGAAGATTCAAGGAATCGAGCGGAGACAACAACCATTGGCAGGACACAAGTGATACTTACGGTGGCGAAACTTACCCGCGCGCCACGGTATGGCGCTGGAGAGCCGCATTCAATGCAGATTTTCAGGCACGGATGGACTGGTGCAAAACATCATCGTACAGCGGAGCCAACCACAACCCGGTTGCGGTGCTTAACGGCGATGCCGGCAAAGGAATAATCTACATTAACGCAACCGCCGGGAGCACCGTACCCCTTAGCGCAAACGGCTCAAGCGATCCTGACGGCAATACTTTAAGCTATAAGTGGTGGCAATACACCGACGCCGATTCATGCTCCGCTGCGGTCAGCATCTTCAACTCAACCTCAAAAAACGCAAGCTTCATTATGCCGGATGAACCCGGGAAAACTGTTCACATTATACTTGAGATAAAAGACAACGGTTCGCCGAACCTATATTCCTTCAGGCGTCTTGTTGCGACGTGCAAGGATTCCGATGATTATCCAAAGGGCGCACTTGTTCCGGATGACTTCAACGACAACTCGATTCGCTCCGACTGGCTCATCAACGGGAACGGCACCGCCACCGAGACCAACGGGCAGATCCAGATCAACATCGAAAACTCAAGTTCCTCATGGGTTGGTTGCAGCCTTACGCAGAATGCCAAGGTCAACATCACTTCTCCCCTGGTTTACGACCTTGACGTAACCATCCCCGACACCTCGGCCAACCAGTTCATGGGCATGTTTGTCACCCCATCCCTCTCGTTCACCACTGACGGCACCTGCGAAAGCTATGTACGGGTCAGCATTCGCGGCTCGACCATAAGCGTGAACTCAAACTCTGGACTCAACCAGACCATCGGCAGCGTATCAAGCGGGCAGACTTATCATTTACAGATGACCATCGACAATACCAACCTTACAGTAAAGGTGGACGACATTGAGAAATTCTCTGGCCCTCACCTGCATTCCGGGCTTGGTGGTGGAGTTTACGCCGGCTTCCGTGCCGCGAACAAACTCGACAGCGCCGGCGGCATCACAAAGTTTGATAATTTTCTGGGCAATGATCCAGACCAACCAAACACTCCACCCACCGTCAGTATTCAGCAGCCTGCCGAAGGCTCTACCTACTACCCCGGCAACATCGTAAACTTTTCCGGAAACGGCATTGATGCGGAAGATGGCGCGCTGGCAGGCAATTCTCTCGTATGGCAGATCGACAGGATCGGTGACGGGTTGGCTCCCCTGCAGACTACCACAGGCACATCCGGCACCTTCACTTTTCCGTACGTCAGCGTAACCACAACACTCAACTTCACCCTTACCGCCACCGACAGCGAGGGTGCGACCACAGAGGTAACCAATGCCGTAGTACTCGAACCAACCCCGGACAACCCTAACGCAATCAGAATCATGCCCCTCGGCGATTCCATCACCCAGGGCGACTACAACCACAACACCTATCGCAGGCCACTTTGGTTAGCTCTTGCCGAGACCGGATATGAAGTTAATTTCGTTGGGTCGATCGACGTCAACCACAAGTATCCCACAGACGTCCTGCCCCCCGACACCGATTTCGATATCGACCACGAAGGCCATTGGGGCTGGCGTGCAGATGAGATTATCGCGAACATCGATAATTGGGCCCAGTCTGCAGACCCCGATGTTGTCCTGCTCCACATCGGTACCAATGATATGATCCAGGGGCAGAGCGTATCGATAACCATTGATGAAATCGGTCAGATTATCGACAGGTTGCGTGTGGTCAACCCGCAGGTCAAGATTCTTCTTGCTCAGGTACTTCCCAGTGCCCTATGCGACGTTACCGGCCTTAATGCCGCAATCCCCGCCCTCGTGGTGCAGAAGACAACCGCTGATTCCCCCGTGGTACTGGTTGACCACTACACAGACTTTGATGCCGCGACAGAACTTTACGACGGGACCCACCCCACCGAGGAGGGAGAGCAGAAGATGGCTGACCGCTGGATGGCGGCGCTCCAGCCTCTCCTTGATGGCGAAACACCTCATCCGTATCCGGTTCCTGTAATCGTCGACAACACAGAAGCCACCATGGAAGGGTACTGGACCATCAGCGGTCACAACTCGGGCTATTACGGCGACAACTACATTCATGACGGCAACACCGACAAGGGTAACAAGTCTGTCTTCTTCATGCCCGAACTGCCGGAGTCCGGCATGTACACCGTGGAAGCCCGCTGGACATCGGACACCAATCGCGCAAACAATGTTCCGATAACCATCGACCATGTTGACGGCGCAGACACCATAACCGTCGACCAGACGCAGAATGGCGGTGCGTGGGTCATGCTTGGTGAATACGGTTTCGAGACCTCCGGCGGCTGCGTAACCGTATCGAATGCAGGCACCAGCGGTTATGTCATAGCCGATGCGGTGCGTTTCATCCGCACAGGCGATCTTCCGCCCAATGATGACACACCGTCTTCGGTCATTATAGATAACACCGGCGCGACACTTGAAGGCGCATGGACATCGAGCACTTACACCTCCGGATATTACGACACCAACTACATCCATGACGGCAACACCGACAAGGGCAACAAGTCCGCCCTCTTCATGCCCGAACTACCGGAGTCGGGAATGTACACTGTCGAAGCGCGTTGGACTTCGGGCACTAACCGCGCGACCAATGTACCGATTACAATAGACCATATTAATGGCTCTGAAACTGTTATAGTGGATCAGACTCAAAATGGTGGCCTTTGGGTAACCCTCGGAGAATATGGTTTTGAATCCTCGGGTGGATGTGTAACCGTCTCCAACACAGGCACCAGTGCTTACGTTATCGCCGACGCGGTGCGCTTCACCCGCACAGGCGATCTCCTGCCCAACGATGACATGCCGCTAGAGGTCAGCAACATATACGTCGCCAGTGGGAAGAGCTATGAAACAGCCACCTTTGCCACAGACGAAAAATGCTACATCGACCGCGCCTACACTTTCACTTCGACAGCCGGGCTTGATGGCGCAGTCCTAATTCGCACCGCAAACGACGACAAGGCCGCGGGTGGGGATTCATTCATCAGTTTTTCCGTCAACACCTTCGCCATGGTATACGTTGCTTACGACAGCAGGGCCACCGAACTTCCGGACTGGCTCTCGACATGGGAAAATACCGGCCTTGTGATCTCAACCAGCGATGTAAGCCGCAATATCTACTCAAAGACTTTCAGTGCCGGAACCGTAACTCTCGGCGGCTGCAACGCAGGCTCCATGTATAACGTGATCGTAAAGTAGAAGAGCGACAAGTCCCTCGGAGACATTGCTGTGAGTGACAAACAAGTGCGTCTCGAACGTGCATGCACAATAGATCTGCAAAACATAATAGGCAACTGCGGGCGTGCCCTCTCTATCACGGGGAGGGCGCGCCACGCACTTTCTTACAGTCCAGCGCCTGGAATTCTGTGGCGATGGTGTGGATGAATTCAATTAGGTTAACAACATGATATCCAATCATCCTTTAATCCACGCTACAGCCACCCATATTACGACTGGCGGACATGCAATTACGCCTTCGGCTGCTCTAGAAATAACAGACTGAATCATCGGGAGAGAATGGTATGAACAATAATTGCCGGTTTTATTTATGATCTCGTAAAGAACCTGTTCGCGGCTTCACATTGATTGAACTTCTTGTGGTGGCAGTTATCATTACCATCCTTGTCGCACTGCTAATCCCGGCCCTAAAAAAACTCTATCGAGTCGGCCAGAAGCCTTGTCTGCGTGAACAAGCTCAAGCAGATAAGCACGGCGTTCATGACCTATTCCGCCGACTACAAAGCTTTTCTCCCGCCAGTAAACTGGGTCTACTCGGGAAAGGTATTCAGGGATTACGGCATGTGGAATTGTCTGGGGCCTTACACAAACATGTTGCAGAAAGCGCATACGACTGGTGGTTGCGCAAGCCAAGCGAGGTGAGAAATTCCGTTCCGGGGAACACGCCGGGACTTGACCCTTATCATCACGGAAATGGCAACGGCACCAACCTTCTTTTCGTCGATAGCCACGTAACCTATTATGCCAGCGGGAGGATAATAACCAACCTTACCGATAAATTCACCTTTGAGTAACGCCCGCCCACTCTTGTTAAAGTTCACGGGAAGATTATCGTCGCAAGAGGGGCCTCGCCCCTCCCTGCAAATTATCGGCAAAAGACTGCCGAAGAGAAATCCCTACGATCTGAAATTAGCAGAACACCCCTCCTGCCCCGGCGTGTAGCCCATCTGCCGCTTGAAAACCTTTACGAAATATGAGCTGTCGGTGAATCCGCATCTGTTGGCGACCTCCTTGACCGACCACTTGCCGGTTGAAAGGAGATACTTGGAGTGGCGTATTCTGAGGCGCGTCAAATATCGGGAAAATGATTCTCCCGAGAACTGCCTGAAGAGCCGCGAAACATGATCGGGCGTAATGCGCAACTCACGGGCCAGATCGGTCCGCTGTAGCGGGCGGTGCCATGAATCCTCAAGATAAGCGACAAGCTGGCGCCAGCGCGCATGTTGGCGCGTACCCCCGTAAATCTGGGGCGTGAGCAACTCAAGACGCGACAGATGCAGCAAGGAATCTCCAGCAGATGTCGCCGCTTTCAGCAGATCTTCCTGCGGTACCTCCATCTCGGCCAACCGCTCCATTGCCTCAAGCAGATGCTTTGAAGGAGTAAGTGCCGAAGCTGAAATCTCGCGCCACGCGCCCAAGCTGCAGGGGCGCTTCTTCGGCTGCCAATGGGAAAGAGCATACTGGTGGCGGTCTTTGCGGAAATTGATCTGAAGCATTGTGCGTTCGGTATCATAGGTCCGGGCATTCCAGCCCTTGGGTAAACTGAAATATCCGTCCCCCACCCGCAGTTTGAAATGCGAGACGCGCCCGCTGGTATCCGCTACCCAGAAAGGAACCACACCGGAAATCACAACCTGCAATACCGGGAAATCATGGCAGACTATATTCTCCATATCTGGCGAAGGCAGAAGCGTGGGCATGGCAAGATGAAGATGCTTCAGCCCACCGTTTTTGGCAAACATTTCGTATGCAGAAATGATGTTGTCTTTGCCCGCCATTCTGGCCTCCACAATTTTATGTCGTAAATTTACCACGAATGTCCCAAAGTAACCCTAATAAGGCATTTTTTAAGGCTGCTTTTGTTATATTATTACCAGCGACATCAAAATCAAGATTAATAAAAGGAGTAAAGCATGGTATGTATGAAAATCAAATCCGGGACATGCATGATGGCGCTTTGCGGGATGTTCCTCGCGGGGGAATGCCTGGGGGCTGGCGTAATTCCTCCTGCTCAACCTCCCCTGCTGAATGACTCCAAAGGGAAAGAGATCAAAACAATTGAGCAATGGGAGAAAAGACGCGCGGAGCTGCTCAAGATTTTCGAAACGGAAGTTTACGGCAAAGTTCCGGAGACAAAATACAAGTCAACATGGACGGTTGAGCAAGAAGATGCAATCGCAATGGAAGGGAAAGCCACTCTCAGGCTTGTCGCCATAACGACGACAAGCGAATACGGCAGCCATACCTTCCGCGTAAACATATTAATCCCGAACAAGCGGGAAAAGCCGGCCCCGGCCTTCATCCTGATCTGCAACAGAAGCCCCAAGAATATCGATCCTACCCGGAAAGAAAAATCCGAGTTCTGGCCTGCGGAGCAGATTGTCGAAGCGGGGTTTGCTGCCGCCGCATTCCACAACGCACAGGTTGCACCAGACAAGAAAGACGCCGATTTCAAAAAAGGAATATTCCCCGTACTCGATGGCGGAAAGCGGGATGCAACCTCGTGGGGCGCAATTGCGGCATGGGCGTGGGGAGCCTCGCGCGTACTCGATTACATGACAGAAGACAAGGATATCGA
>JAFGWW010000334.1 GCA_016936955.1 Planctomycetota bacterium
CCATCCTGATGTACCCATTCATGCCCTTCTCGGCGACAAAACTGCGGGAGATGCTAAACCTGCCTGCCCCGTGCGAAGGCGACTTCTGCGGTGAATGGCAACTCGATTCGGGCCACGAAATCGGCACGCCGGAAGTCCTCTTCCCCAAGATCGACGACGAGACGATACAGGCCCGCATCGACGAACTCAACAAGAAATAACCGTTCTGAACCAATCCGCCGGCGCGCATTCAGGGGCGTGCCGGCGAAAATTAATCCATTTCTGCCCGGGTTATCTGGATGCCGGAAGACGACTTGATTCAGTCAGCACAATCAGAAAGCCTCGGCAACCCCGAGGCCAGACCCGTCACCAGCATGTCCGGCCCCAAGGGCAAGCGCATCAACGTCCGCGTCATGGTGATGATAGAAAACGCCAACTGCCGCGCGCGGGTTCTGGCCGACCTCGACTTCATGAAAGCCTACCTCCACTACACCCGCATCAAGGACGGGCACTTGGTAAGCCCGGCGGAACTGCGCGACATTGTCCGCCAGTCCGGCATACACCATGGCATCGATGATCTGGCTTTCCACTTCCTTGCCGACCTCCTCAACACCAGCGGCAAACCGGTCGGGCCTTTCGAGATTGCAAGAGGCGTCAGGCCCAGAAGAGGCGAGGACGCGCGCCTTGAACTCACGGTCAGGGCAACCTCCCGCGAGCCGGCTTACGAAATGGACGACGACGGCAATATCGACTACAAACGCCTCAACCTCTTCGACAATGTAGTGAAGGGGCAGAAGATCGCCGTGCTAAAACTACCGACGCGCGGAAATCCCGGCACAAACATCCTCGGCGAGAGCATGCCAGCAGCGGACGGCAAGAACATCTCTGTCAGGCTTGGCAAAAACGTCAGCTCCGACAAGGACAACATGACTTTCTACGCCGACATGGACGGGCGCGTGGAAGGCGATGCCACCCATCTCTCGGTCGAGACCACATACGAGGTACACGGCAACATTGATTACAATGTGGGGCACGTCGACTTTATCGGCACGGTGATCGTCAACGGGAATGTGCTGGACGAATTCAACGTAAGCGGAAGGGGCGGCGTATCCATCCGCGGGCAGGTCGGCAACAGCAACATCTTCTCGGAAAAATGCGTCGAGATCCTCGGTGGCATGACGGGGCGCGGTGTGGGTTCGATCCTGGCGGGAGAGAGCGTAATCGCCAAATACCTCAACGACGTCACCGTCGAGTGCAGGGGCGATGTCGTCGTCAACAAGGAGATCGTGGGCTGTAACATCAGAACCACTGGCCGCATCAAAATCGAGCGCGGCACCATCATCGGCGGGAACGTCACCGCCTTCCGCGGCATTCACGCCGACAATATCGGCAGCGAACTCGGCGTCACGACCAGAGTATCCTCCGGCATCGACTGGACCCTGCAGGAAAAAATCGACAAGATCAACGCCGTAATTGAAGACCTCGGCGCCCAGATAGAACTCATCAACCAGGACCTGCAACCTATGATGGAGAGCAAGGGCCTGCTCCTCAAGATGAGCAAGGAGCAGAAAGAAGGCCTGCAGGAGTTGATCGGAAAATTGCGGGACATGCGCGACGAGATGGAAAAGGCCGAAGGCGAGAGGGAGATGCTTGAGAGCAAGGTGCAGCGCGGGCAGGTCAGCCAGATCAACGTAAACAATCTGCTCCACCCCGGAACCATAGCGCGCTTCCGCCACACCCAGAAAACGTTCAAGGACGCTTTCCGCGGCCCCCTCTCTGTCGTTGAAGACAGGGAAAAAGAATGCGTAAGGGTATTGAACCAGTTCCAGCTTTTCGAGGACGACTCACCCGAGCGCCCGTGGCTTGGCGGCATAAAAGACGTGCCCAGCAAATCGCGCTAACCGGATTTTCAGGCAGGGATGCTGTCGAGGAATGAACGGTTGGTGCCGTGCTTATCCATAAGCTTGAGCAGGCTCTCCATCGCTTCTTTCGGCTTGCGCTCGGAGAGAACGCGGCGGAGCTTGTTGAGCCGGGCCATATCCCCCTCCGAATAAAGCCTGTCTTCCTTGCGGGTGCCGCTCTTGGCCAAGTCTATGGCCGGGAAGACGCGCTGCTCCGCCATGGAGCGGTCGAGAACAATCTCCGAATTGCCCGTTCCCTTGAACTCCTCGAAGATAAGCTGGTCCATCCGCGAGCCGGTGTCGATCAGGGTTGAGGCGACGATCGTCACCGATCCGCCGTCCTCGATATTTCTGGCAAGCCCGAAGAAGCGGCGCGGAATATCAAGGGCTCCCGCCTCGACTCCGCCCGACATCATACGCCCCTTCCCCGCCCCGCTCATATTGAAAGCCCGCCCCCTGCGGGCAAGGCTGTCGACCAGCAGAACCACGTCGCGCCCGCATTCGAGCTCGGTTCTGATATGGGCTAGGGTGAGTTCGGCAAGCTCCACATGCTCGGCCACGCTCTGATCGTTCGAACTGGCAAGCACCTCGGCCGGAACCGAGCGGCGGAAATGGGTCACCTCTGCCGGGCGCTCATCGACCAGCAGCATTATAATGCGCGTCGCGGGATCGACCTTGTGGATCCCGTGGGCAAGCTGCTCTAGCAGGGTGGTCTTTCCCGCTTTCGGGGGAGAGACGATAAGCTGGCGCGTGCCCTTGCCGATAGGCGCGACGAGATCGACAATGCGAAGCGGGAGAGCGTCGCACTGCGAAAGGTCGAACCGTTCACAGGGGCTGATGGCAATAAGGTCGGAGAAGGGCTTGCGCTTCATCCATTCTTCGGGGTCGATGCCTGAAATTTTCTCGATAGACTCAAGCTTGCCCACCCCGTCGGCCGTACCCTCAACGTGGGCTCCATCGACCAGTTTGAAATTTTTGGCCAAGGCGATAGAAACGAAGGGGTCGTTCCCGGTGGAGCGGAAAGAACGCTCAAGCGAACGTAGAAAGCCGCCTTTTTTACCGGAAGATTTAAAAATACCGGAAACCTGCTCAGACATGGACATAAACCCCTACCCCCGCAACCGGAGGAAGAAAAGAAAACGGTCGGTTTGCAATTATGGCCCGGCCAGCCTTCAGCAAAGGCTTGGCAACTATTGGCGCGATAAGCAAAGGCGCATTAGCGCAAGGCGGAACCTTCGATCGCGGATGTCAGACAAGCAACAACGTTGTCGCGCATGGCGTTGGCCTCGTCGTCGGTGAGGCTGCGGCCCTCGGCGCGGAAGAGCATGCTGAAAGCAACCGACTTCTTGCCGCCATCAACCCCCTTACCGCGATAAATGCTCTCGAATGAAATCTCTTTCATCATCTCGGCCGACTCGCGGACGAGGGTTTCGATGCGCGACCATAGCACCTCGTCGGGAACGACGATGGCGATGTCGCGGCGAACCCCGGGGAAGCGGGGAAGCTCGGTGTATGATTTGCGCTTACGCGGAAGAGCGGTAATAAACCCGAAGTCAACCTCCAGGACGGCGGGCGCGACCACGAGGTCGTGCTTCTTGACCTCTTCATCGCCAACCACGCCCATGAGGCCGATCTGCTTTCCGCCAACAGTTATTCTGGCCGCCGCGCC
>JAFGWW010000335.1 GCA_016936955.1 Planctomycetota bacterium
GATGAACGCCCTGCTCCAGGCGGCGACCTACGGCATCGCGGTCGAAGGGTCGGTCATATACTGCACCACCCAACCCTGCGTTCTCTGCGCCAAGATGATTATCAATGCCGGGATTACGGCTATTTATATTACGGAAGGCTACCCCGACGAGCTTGCCCGCAACATGCTCAGCGAAGCGGGCGTGAAACTGATTCATTTAGGAAAGGATGACAATGACTGACGCCAGCGAGATCAGAAAATCTTTCGAGGAAAACGGACAGGGACACATATTCGCAGGCTGGGACACCCTCAGCGCAGACGAACAGGCCGCCCTGCTTGACGACTGCAACCGCGTTAATTTCGACTGGATCAAGACCCGCGTGGCCGAGGTCAGGGAAGACCACGGCACCGACTTCAGCAAGTGCGACCTCAAACCTGCCCCGGTGATCGTCCTCCCCGAGAGCGAAGAGGAGAAGAAGAAGGAAGCCGAAGCCCGCGCCACGGGCGAAGCTGCCCTCAAGGCGGGCAAGCTTGCCGCCTTCCTCGTGGCCGGCGGACAGGGAACGCGCCTCGGCTTCGACGGCCCGAAAGGCTGCTACGAGGTCGGCCCCCTCACCGGCAAGACCCTCTTCCAGTGGCACGCCGAGCAGATCCTCGCCCTCGCCAAGCGCCACGGCGCGACGATACCGTGGTATATCATGACCAGCCGCACCAACCACGTGGACACGGTGAAATATTTCGAGGAGAACAATTACCTCGGCTTCGACAAGAAAGACGTAATGTTCTTCCAGCAGCGCATGGTTCCGTCGGTCGACTTCGACGGCAAGCTGATTCTCGCCGACAAGTGCGGCCTCGCCCTCAACCCCGACGGCCACGGCGGCAGCCTTCACGCCCTTGTTGAATCCGGCGCTATCGCCGACATGAAAAAGCGCGGCATAGAAACGATCAGCTACTTCCAGGTTGACAACCCGCTGGTCACCATCTGCGACCCCGTCTTCGCCGGATACCACCTCCAGGCCGGAGCCGAAATGTCATCCAAGATTCTCAACAAGGCCTACCCCGAGGAAAAGGTGGGCCACATCTGCTACTGCGACGGCAAGCTGACGGTAATTGAATACTCCGACATGGACGAGGGCAACATGTACGCCAAGGACGAGAACGGCAAGTTGAAATTCTGGGCCGGTTCCATCGCCATCCACATGCTCTCCGTCGATTTTGTCGACAAGATCGGCGGCGAGGCGAAACTGCCGTGGCACATCGCCAAGAAGAAGATCCCCTTCTATAACGGCACCGAAGTCGTCACCCCGGAAGAGGCCAACGGGATCAAGTTCGAGACCTTCGTCTTCGACTCGCTCCCCATGACCAGCGCCAGCATCACCATGGAGGTTGCACGCGAAGAGGAGTTCGCCCCGGTAAAGAACAAGTCCGGCATCGACTCGGCCGATAGCTGCCGCCAGCTTCTCTCCAACCGCTTCGCCAAGTGGCTCAAGGCTGCTGGCGTGGATGTGGCACACAACGCCGAAGGCGACTCGGAGTGCGTGATCGAGATCTCGCCCCTCTTCGCCCTAGACGCTGATGAGTTGAAGAGCAAACTGCCCGCGGGCACAACCGCCGGCGACAAGCTGCTGCTGGAGTAAGGTTCCAGATCAGTCACGGAACCTGACATTTTAAGCTTTTTCGTTTCGAGAGGTCTGCCCCTCTCCCGAAAACTGACAACCACATTGACAAGGAGTGAACAATGCCCCCTATCACCAGTCCTCTGGACGAAACGATCCGCAAGGGAACGCCGCTGACCCAGACCGCACCCTGGCGCGACCTTGCCTCGCATTACGAGGACATCAAAGCCAAGAAGATGAAGGACATGTTCGCGGCCGATCCGGAACGCTTCTCGAAATTCAGCATCCAGCTCGACGAGATGCTCTTCGACTTCTCCAAGAACCGCATCGACGAAAATACGGTCAAGCTGCTCTGCAAGCTGGCCGAGGAGTCCGGCGTCAAGCAAGCAGCTGAAGCCATGTTCACCGGCGAGAAGATCAACTGGACCGAAGGGCGCGCCGTCCTGCACGTTGCCCTGCGCAACCGCTCCAACACCCCCGTAATGGTCGACGGCGAAGACGTAATGCCGAAGATCAACGAAGTTCTCGAAAAGATGAAAAGTTTCTGCCACCGCATCCGCTCCGGCGAATGGAAGGGGCACACGGGCAAGCAGATCGAGACGATTGTCAACATCGGCATCGGCGGCTCCGACCTCGGCCCCGTCATGATTACCGAAGCCCTCCGCCCTTATATGAGCGGCCCCATGGTCAAGTTTGTCAGCAATGTCGACGGCTCCGACTTTGTGGAGAAGACCAAGGGCCTCGACCCCGAGACCACCCTCTTCCTCGTCGCTTCCAAAACCTTCACCACCCAGGAGACCATGACCAACGCCATAAGCGCGCGCACATGGCTTCTCGACGCGCTCAAGGAAGAGTCGGCCGTAGCCAAGCACTTCGCCGCCCTCTCGACCAACGCGAAAGAGGTATCCAAGTTTGGCATCGACACGGCCAACATGTTTGAATTCTGGGACTGGGTCGGCGGACGTTACTCGAGCTGGTCGGCGATCGGCCTCTCCATCGCCCTCGCCATCGGTTACGACAACTTTATCGAACTCCTCGCTGGCGCCCACGAGATGGACAAGCATTTCCGTGAAACGCCCTTCGAAAAGAATGTCCCTGTGCTGATGGCTCTTCTCGGCATCTGGTACAATAATTTCTTCGGCGCCGAGAGTCAGGCCATCCTTCCCTACAACCAGTATCTCCACCGCTTCCCCGCCTATTTCCAGCAGGGCGACATGGAGAGCAACGGCAAGTATATCGACAAGGACGGCAACAAGGTCGGTTACCAGACCGGCCCGATCATCTGGGGCGAACCCGGCACCAACGGCCAGCACGCTTTCTACCAGCTGATCCATCAGGGAACCAAGCTTATCCCCTGCGACTTCATCGCCTCCGCCAACACGCACAACAAGATCGGCGACCACCACGTCAAGCTCATGGCCAACTTCTTTGCCCAGACCGAAGCGCTCATGAAGGGCAAGAACGCGGAAGAGGTCGAGGCTGACCTGCGCACCGCCGGCATGGAAGAGGCGGAACTTACCGCCCTCATCCCGCACAAGGTTTTCGAGGGCAACCGCCCGACCAACTCGATCCTGCTCGACAAGCTCACCCCCAAGACTCTGGGCATGCTTGTGGCAGCCTACGAGCACAAGATTTTCGTGCAGGGCATTGTCTGGCGCGTCAACAGCTACGACCAGTGGGGCGTGGAACTCGGCAAGGTTCTGGCTAAAGCGATCCTCGCCGAAGAGGAAGGCATGCTCGCGGGCAAGGAGGTCAACCTCTCAGGCCACGACTCCTCCACCGCCGGATTGCTCAAGGCTTTCGTCGCCAAGCAGGAATAGCATTCCGTAAAAACATAAACATTTAAAGAAAGGGGGCGCGCCATGCGTCCCCTTTTATATTTGCCCCATATGGCTCCGCCGGTATTCCGCCGGGCTCAGGCCCAGAGTCCGCTTGAATGATTTAGAAAAAGAAAAGGAATCGGAAAAGCCGAGGCTGTCAGCCAACTCCTCCAGCCTTATGTCCTCGGTCAGGATACGCTGGGCAGCGTGGTTCATCTTCAGGCGCAACAGATATAGATGGGGCGACATGCCTGCGTGGCGGCGGAAAAGGCGACAGAGATGGGCGTGGGTCAGCCCTATTGCCTCCGCAGTTTCGGCAGCAGAGTTGAGCGAAAGAAAATTTCGCTCCATATGCCTCCTGCAATCAAAATAGACCGTTAAGCCAGCATTAGAATGGTTGCGCCCGCCGACCAACCCCTTACGGACAGTAAGCAGTAGAACAGGAACGAGAGCATCAACAAGCTGTGCCGCGTAAGGCTCGGAGGCTTTTCCGATCTGATGCATGCGGTGAAAAATCTCCGCGATCTCACCGGTATTGACCGGATTCACGGCAAAGGCGGTGGCACCGAGATTTTCCCTGACAAGTGGTGAAGAGGACTTCCCGGTAAAGGTGAGGATTGCGAGCTCCAGCCCATATGGGCCAGAAACGTCAAGCTCGTGCCGGTCGCCGGGGCCAAAGCCGAACAAACTCCCGGGGCCGATGGCATGACTTTTCCCGCCTATTGTATAATCAGCAGTGCCTTTGAATACATACACCAAGGCCTGCAACGGGTTGCCGCTACGGCGCAGGCCGGAACCAGCACCCCAGGTTTCCATAGCAATGCGGACGACCTGATATCCCTCAAGATCGTCGTTGGGTAGCCGCCCGAAATAGGCATTATCCTGCTTGGTAACAGCGAGTCCGCTCATACATATCAAGAATAGACATGCTTTTGCCAGTTTCAACCATTTTTTATTCATAATCATGGCGTAATATATGTTCATCTTAGACATGCTGACGAAAGGAACAATATGCTATATCACAGCCAGATGCTAAAATTGACCGAAACCGCAGTAATTGACGAACTTGGTGCCATCTCGATTGACGATCTTCCCGACCGCAGCCCCAAAAGCAGCGTACGCCTCAAAAATCCGACACCTTTCATGGAAAAGCTCTGGCGATGTGCTCTTTATGATGTGGAGAGCAATATCTGCCGGATCGACAAGGGCTTTTATTTCGCCGCCGGGGGTCGCGGGAAGGGCTGGAACGGGATGGTGTTTACCCGCGATCTCGGCTTTTCCGGAATTCTCGGACTTAACCGGCTTTACCCGCAGGAAATGTACGACAGCATCAGGACTACACGTGAAGTCCGCCTCTCCATCGGGCTACGGGTTGACCGCGAGCACTATCATCCAGACCTTCCCTTCGAGCAGGAGGACCTTAGCGAAGAGGAATACAAGCAGAAATACGGAACCAACCCCTACGCAAGGCGCAGCGACGATGTGCTGTGGCTGTGGTGGGCAGAAGATCTCTTTTCACAACATTTCGACACCGAAGAGAACTGGACATGGCTCTACGAAACCGGCAACTGTTGTTTCGAAAAACTTTACAACCCATTTTATAATCAGGAAACCGGGCTGTATAAAGGGCAAAGCAGTTTTGTAGATATCGCCGGTAACGGATATCCGGAGTCATTCGGCCTTCATACAATCAAGGCTAAGAGGAACTGCCTGACAATAGAGTCAAGCTCTACAAACTGCCTTTATTATAAAGGCATGAAGATAATGGCGTCGCTTGCCAAAAGGCTGGGCAAGGAAGAAGAACACGGGGACTGGGAGAGGCGGGCGGAAAAGCTCAGAAACGCCATTCGTGTAAAATTGCTCCACCCAGACGGAACGGTAAGTTATTTCAAACATGAAGACCAGCATCTCGAGCAGCGCCAGCATTGTCTGGCAACCGCTTTTGCCGTGATATGCGGTGTCCTTGACGGCGAGGCGGCGCGCGACGCAGTCAAAGACTATCCGGTAGCGTGGTGGGGCGTGCCCCTGATCTACCCCTTTTTCCCGAATGGCAAGTGCTACCACAACAACAGTGCATGGCCTTTCTGTGACGCCTTTTTCCTCCGCGCCCGAGAAAAGGCTCTTGGAATTGACGAATCTGCGCGGGAGTTGGCGTTGCTGGCGAGAAGCTGCAGGGGCGATACGTTCCACGAATGGACAAACTTCCACACAAAGATACCGAGCGGAAAATCCGCGCAGCTCTGGACAATCGCCCCCTTTATCGGCAGATGCTGCTCCATGGGCCTGGTAGACCCGGCGACTATCGCATAAACTCCGCAAAAAAGACATCTACTTTATCCCCATACCGATAACTCTTCCGGGCTTGCATTGCAGGCCCGGAATGCTTTTGCACTCTCCTTTTTATATCTGCCAACGTCCGCATGGCGACAAAGCCCTCGAAAACATCTAAATATCCATGATTTTACTATTCATAATTAATTCAGGCTTTTTGTGTAACATGCGTCCGCCCCCTGCGTATAAACGATGTAAAGCAAAAGGATATCCTTGCCAGAACAACATTTACGATTACGATTGATTTATTGATAAAAATTCAGGAGATATATGATGAAACGCATTACCGCACTCGCCCTTCTGTGGGGGCTCTTCGTCTCCACTCTCTACGCCGGCCCGGTCAAGCTTGAGGAAGTCCCGGCCAAAGCCAAATGGATCGTACACATCGATACCGAGCAGGCACTCAAAGGCAAGGCCGGAGAGGTTGTGAAGCTCATAACCGATCGCCCTGAAGTCTCCTCAAAGCTCGCCGCCCTTAAGGTCATCACCTCGGTAAACCTCATGAAAGACATCTATGGAATTACGATCTGCGGGGAAGGCAACCCCGACAAGACGGGCGTAGTGATGGTGAACGGAAAGTTCGACCCAACCAAACTTACTACCATACTCAAGGCGTCCGATACATATACGGAAAAGAGCTACGGCAAGCATATGCTGTTAAGCTGGTCTGAGATGAAAAACGGGACGCAGAAGAACAATTACGCCTGCTTCGCCCGCGACGACCTCGCTATCCTCGGCCCCAACACCGACGTCATCAAACACACGCTCGACGTTCTCGACGGCAAGGAAAAGAATTTCCTCTCACAAAACACAACGACAGGCATTGAGGAGAGCAAGAACGCATTCATCATGGTCGCCGCCGCCAACGGCCTTAACGAACTCGAAGGCATAAACCCGCAGGCTGCGGTCCTGAAGAAAATAGTGAACGCATACCTCTCTTTCGAGGAATCCGACAGCGACCTGCTCGGCACGCTCAAGCTCGAAGCCGAGAACGAGGAGACGGTAATCAACATCAAGCAGATGATCCTCGGCGTTCAGGGCATGGCCATGATTACGGCGGAGCAGAAGCCGGAACTCGCCAAGATTGCCCAGACAATCGCGGTCGACTCGAAGGGCAGCAACCTCACGGCAAGTATCGCCTGCCCCTTCGAGATGATCAAGAAGGTGATCGAACGCGAGATCCAGAAAAAGCTAAACTACCAGAAGGCGATGAATGCTGAGACCGCGGCCCCGGCGAAAGCGGAGAACTTCTAGCCGATGCCGACCGCGACCGGGGCACCTGACACAGCGAATATCGGCGACTTGGTAAGGAACGTCAAGAGTGGGGACGAGCGGTCATTCGACCGCCTCGTCCACCTCTTCGCCGAAAGGGTGTACCGGTTCCTCATGGTTCGCGGCCTGAGTTCGCACGATGCGGAAGATATTACGCAAGAGTCTTTCATGAAAGCTTACGACGCGATCAAAGACTACGACGAAAAATATGCCTTCTCGACATGGCTCTTCACCATAGCAAAACGACAGGCGGTCAGCCATCAGCGTAAACAGAAGCACCATGTACCGTTGGAGAATCTTCCTGACCTGCCGGAGAAAGAGAGTCAGGAGGAAGGCAGCAATCTGGAGGGGCTCTGGGAATTCGTCCGCAACAACCTGAACGAGAGCCATTTCGACGTTCTATGGCTCAAATACGGCGAAGGCATGAGCCTTGGAGATATTGCGGAAGTAATGAATATCAGCCAGGTTAATTCTCGCGTCCTCATACACCGGGCACGGGAAAAACTGGCCAAGCTCCTTCCGAAGAGCAAGGAAGACGCGGCCTCTACACTGGCCATGACAAAGGAATGCTGAGATGGATTGCAATAAGGCTATAGACGAGATTAACAGGGTTATCGACGAAGGGCTCCCTCTTGAGGAAAGCCTGAGCAACCACCTGCGCACATGCGGCAAGTGCTCGGACTATTACATGGAAATGCAATCAATCGACGAAAAGCTAGCCGCCTCGGCCACCTCCTTTGCCCCGCGCGCCCCGGAAGGTTTGGAGGCACGCATAATCTCCGCTATAGGCAACAGGAACTCCAGAAAGCCGGAACCGGAAAAAATCACCCACTTTCCATTCCACTACGGACGGTTTGCTGCCGCAGCCTGTTTCATCCTCCTGACCATGGGCGCATCATTTCTGGTATGGCAGCATAAAACGGAAGTTGAAAAGCAAAACTCCGCAAAGCAACTGGCCGAACTCAAGGAGATTTTTACCGATCTGGCCAACGTCAACAAGAAGGCTGGCGAGGCGAATGAGGAAAAGCCCATCGACTCCGCCCTCTACGCCCCACTGGAGAACGAGGTCAGCAAACTGACAGAGGACACCAAGGCGGCAGGCCGTTTCTTCATAAGGTTTATCCCCTTCTCCTCCACTGAGAACAGAAAAGGGTAGTCCCGCAGGTACGCCCACGCACGGGCTTGCTGGCTATTTTCACGTCTGCCAAGCCCCTTTTTATACTCAATCGCCACCAATCCGCCCCGCCCCAACCCGGGCGCCATAAACAATACCACACCATAAACGCCTAAATTTACTTGACACAACGCGGGAGGCAGAGAAATTATATATATGTGTGCGTATACTTGCTCTTGGTATGCCATAATCGCACAAATGACGGTATCTATTATTACGGAATGATGAAAGACAGCCTATGACCTCAGAAGCAGAGACCGCCAGGAATATCCTTGTTGTCGATGACGAATTGAATATCAGAAAACTGATCCGGAATGTCTTGTCAAAGATTCCGGGTTTTGTTGTTGAAACCGCCTCGGACGGGACAGAAGCCGTCGAATTCCTTGAAAGCAATAACTATAACGTAAATCTTATCATCACCGACATGCAGATGCCTCGCATGAACGGCCTTGAACTTATCAAGGAAGTCCTCAAGGACCACCCGACCATTCCGATCGTAGTGCTGACCGCCCACAAAAACGACAGAAATGTTATCGAGTGCCTCGAGCAAGGTTCCGTAGAGTACCTCACCAAACCGATCAGCGTCGACAAGCTGCAGCAGGTAGTTAAGCGCGTCCTCGACCGCCATGCCCGTTTTGAAGGTGCCGGCGAAAAGATCGAGGTGAAAAGCGAGGTCAAGGGCTGGATCGAGATTACGGCGCCAACCGATTTCGAGTATGTCGAAAGGTTCCAGAAGTTCACCGCCCTTCTCGGCAGCTTGCCGATAAACGACGAAGTAAGGGAAGATATCCGTGTGGCCGTGGACGAACTCGGGCAGAACGCTGTCGAATGGGGCAACCGCAACAACCGCACCAAAAGGATCCACCTATCATACTGCGTATTCAAGGACAGGATCGTCTTCAAGATCGAGGACGAAGGCGAAGGCTTCGACCCTGAACAACTACGCGACCCTTCAGTCGACCCCTTGGCCCACATTATGGAACGCATGAAAGAAGGCAAACGCGCTGGCGGGTACGGCGTATTCATCACCGGCAAACTGATGGACGATATAACCTATAGCGAACGCGGCAACGTTGTTGTCATGACCAAGATATTCAAGAAATAAACCCGGCGAGAATACAATGTCAGAAGAGCAGAAAGAAAAGATTCTCGTTGTATATGATTCCCAGACCATCCGGGAAACCATCTCCGTTATCGGGATAGAGAACGCGTATAACGTCATCGAACTGGACGACCCGGCGCTTCTCACCGAGACGATAGAAGACGAACTGCCAGACCTTGTCATCCTCTGCGCCATGACAAAAAAGTCTACCGCCTACGAAAGCTGCAACATCATCAAGAGCAGCATGTCGGCAAACTTCATGCCGGTCATAATATACGCCCTGAATGCGAGTGAGGATTCTGTAGAGACGGCATTCCAGGCCAGCGCCGACGATATTGTCAGGGTTACCATCAAGTCGGACGAGCTGCTGTACCGCATCCGTTCGCTTCTCAGAATCCGCGACCTCGTACGCACCTCGCAGCAGCGCACGGCAAACATGGCGCGCGCCAGCGCCGAGGCTGCGGACATGATGCTCCAGCTTGAAGAAGCCGACCGCCGCATACGCGAGCAGAATGAGGAACTTGAGCGCATGGTGCTCGAGCTCAAAGAGCGGGATACCCGCATTCAGGCCCAGCAGGCCGAGATCGGCAGGCACCTTGAAACGCTTCAGCAGGAGATGGAGCTCGCCGCGTCGCTGCAGCTCAACCTCCTCCCCTCTGTCTATCCCGAAGCTGGCGACCTTGCCCTGTATGACAGGTACATTCCCGCAGCCGAACTCTGCGGCGACTATTATGACTACGTCGCCATGCCCGACGGAAAATTTGTGGTCACCATCGCCGACGTAACCGGCCACGGCGTCGCCCCCGCCCTCGTGAGTGTTCAGGTCAGGACGATGGCGCGAACCGCGATCCTCGCCGGAAAATCCCCGGCCGAGGTGCTGCACGAGCTTAATGTTTTCATGATCGACATGTTCAAGCAGGACTTCCTGCTGACCATGGTCTGTCTGAGCTACGACCCGGAGAGCCACATCA
>JAFGWW010000336.1 GCA_016936955.1 Planctomycetota bacterium
CGCTGGTCTGTGGGTGCTGCGGAAAGCTGATCCGCGGTAAATATTACTCCCATACTTTCATAGATGGCTATTTCTGCGAGTCATGCGAGAAAGACAACACCAAATGCAGCGTCTGTTCGCGCCCCATCTCGGGCGAGCCGACAATGATCGGCGGCAAGCGGCCGCTCTGCAAAATCTGCATGAAAACCGTCCTGCTTGATAAGGACGACTATCGCAAGGTCTACGACGATTCGGTGAAGATGCTGAGCAAGCTGCTAGGCGAGGAAGTTTACCATGAGGTTTCTCTGGATGTCGTTGATGATATCAGCAAGGTTCGCGAGAAGGCCGGATTCGAGAGTGACGGCAAAGAGCTGGGCCTCTTCAAACGTAAGGATAATGATTTCGGCATTTATATCCTTTATCGCGCTACCCGTGAACTTGCTTACGAGACCATTCCCCATGAATGGGCACACGCATGGTTTGCCGAAAACGGGCACCAGCTTCACCTTCAATGGGTAGAGGAAGGATTTTGCCAGTGGGTTGCCTCGAAAATCTTGGCGGAGAAAAAATACAAACGTGGCTTGGGTATCCTTGAAAACCGTAAGGATCTTTATGGAAAAGGATACCGCTATATCAGTATGATTGAGCGGCAGGGCGGAGGCATCGATGCCGTTCTCGACTTTGTCAAATCGGAGCCGCCTGCGGATCTGAGGCGCGAAAAAAAGTGAGTTGCGCATCTCGGTTGTGCGCAGCAATTTACTTGTCATGCCGGGTAGGGCATTCCGGCGTTATGTGTCTTCCATAAAATACGGCAGCTAAGAGGGTTGCACTTGCTCTCACCAATACCATTCTCCGATTTTCTCATGGAAGCGCTTCGCGGCGTGTTGCTTGCCATGCTGATGGTGTATTTCTGGTATGTGGGAAAGCGGGAACGTCTGGGCAATCAGGTGGGCTGGAAGTTCATACTTGCCGGTCTGGCGATTCTGGTTCTGGCGGTGGCGGTCGACGTTGCCGACGACGTACACCAATGGCGCGCAATCATTCTCTTCGGCGAAGTAAGCCTTGGCCTTGTGGTTGAAGAGATATTTGGCTATGCCTTGGGCCTGACGCTTTTCATGATAGGCGTTATCAAGTGGATCTCGCTGGTGGCGTCCCACAACAGGATGAAAGAACAAATTGAAAAAACCAACATCAGCCTGCAGGCGGAGATTGAGGAGCGCAAGCAACTGCAGGCCCAGTTGATCCACTCCGAACAACTTGCCGCGGTTGGCACGCTTGCGGGCGGTGTTGCCCACGAATTCAATAATATCAATACTTCCGTCCTCGGTTATTCCGAGCTTGGCCTGAACGGTAATGTGAGGCCGGAAGAAACCGAGTTGTACCTTAATAAAATCCGCGCCGCCGCTCTGCGCGCGCGTGACATCACCAATAACCTTCTTACCTTCGCTGGTAAGAGCTCCGGCCGACGCATGCCGCGCTCGCTTGTGGATATCGCGGAGGATACGCTGGCCCTTGTGGAGGGCCAATTCCGTACCGAAGGTGTCGTCTTCAGAAAAAAGATGTCACCCTTGCCTAACAGCATGATGGAAGGTTCTCAGATAGGGCAGATAGTCCTCAATTTTCTCATCAATGCCAATCATGCGCTAATCGGCCGGGAAAAGAGAATCATAACCCTGGAGAGCGGCGTTAATGGCGAGGCCGAGATCTGGCTGAAAGTCTCCGATACCGGATGCGGAATTCCCAAGGAAAACCTGAGTAAGATTTTTACGCCTTTCTTCTCCACCAAGGGCGAGCATGCGGAGAAGAATTCACCCCAGGTCGCCGTCAGGGGAACCGGGATCGGCCTGAGCGTATGCCACTCCATTGCCGAGAACCATGGCGGCAGAATCGAGGTGGAGAGTGAGCCCGGGCTGGGCAGTTCCTTTACGCTTGTGCTTCCGCTTCAGGAAGGCAGGGGACATGAAACCCCGCTTGACGGCAAGGAGCCGGTGGCTTCCGTTTTTGATGGCAAGGTGCTTATCCTCGATGACGAGCCGGACGTGCGCGAGGTGGTCTCCCTTGCGGTACAGAGCGCGGGCGGGGAGGCGGTTGCATGCGCAGACGCCAATGAAGCGTTGAGCCTTGTGGCTCAAAACGATGTCGATGTGGTTCTGGTCGACCTGCAGATGCCCATGATCCCCGGCGCGGAGTTTATCCGCAAAATGCAGGAACTGAAGCTTGAAAATCCCCCCGCATGTATTGTCCTTACCGGAAAGGTCAGATCCTCGCTTGACGTTGAGCTTGCGGGGCTGGAGGTGGATTGTATTATCTCGAAGCCCTTCGAAATAAGCGATTTCTGCTTTGCCATTGCCGGGGCTCTTGCCGGGCGGAAATAATTCCGCCTCTCCGAATTTAAGGCCATCCTTTTTCTTGCCATTAATAAAACAATAACGATAATGTATTTCTCCATTTACCGGATCAGAAGGACGCGATGGAAATATTCAAGACCATCTACGACCATGCGCAGGTAAAGCCCGACAGCGTCGCCTTTGTTGACGATGCGGGCGAATTGACATGGGAGCAGCTCAATACAGTCATCGACCGCCTTGCCCTTGGCCTTGTCCACGCCGGCATGCGGCGGGGGCAATCAGCAGTGCTTCTCGCGGGGCGCAGCATCGCCAACGCGGTCAGCATGCTGGCGGTCATGAGAGGAGGCGGGACGGTCGCACCAATCCCTCCAAGCATCGGCGCGGAGAGCATTTCCCGTATTATCGAAGCTACCCAGCCTAGCCTGCTTGTTTACGAGCATTCTCAGGTTGAGCTTGTACGCGAGCTTTGCCTGGATTACGAATTCCGCTCCATCATCTGTCTTGGCGAGCCGAGCGAAGGGGAGCTTTCGTGGGAGGAACTCAGCCGCACCAGCATAACCGGCGCGCGGTTCCCTGTCCTGCATGAGGATGCCGTATCATATTATAATGCCGACTTTTCCCCTTCCGGAAACCTGCGTCTTGCCCTTGGCTCGATGGATAATCTCTGGCGGGCGGCGGGGGGCAGCGTGCGGGGCCTGAAGCTCAAGGACGAGAGCTGCCATCTCTCGCTTTATGCTTCCGGGTTCAATGTCCACGAATCGGTGGTGCGTGCAATCCGGCTTGGCGGCAAAGCCGTCTTTTCGCGTAAAATCCATCCCCGCGATGTCATAAAGTCGATACTTGAGAATAAGGTTGATTGCCTCTCCGCGCCGTCGTGCTATTACAATGTTTTCTGCGACTGGCTCAAGGACAACATGGTCGACCTTGAATGCCTCCAGTGCCTCGAGGGGCGTGGGCATGCCTCTTCTGGGCTTCTGCACAGGGTGAAGGAACTGATCGGGCACGAGCTTATTCCGACGTGTTCCTTTGCGGAAACCTTTGGCCCGGCTTTCGGACGGGTTCCGAGCGGATTCGGCGCTCCGTCTTCTCCCTTCCAGTGTTTTCCCGGGTTGCAGGACAAGATTGCCCTTGCCGACGGTAAGGAAATAATGGACGACCGCGTGGGCGAATTGTGGCTTTCGGGTTCTTCCATTGCACGCGAGACCATCGAGCCGGGTCTGGAGTCGGTGAAAAATATTGACGCAGAAGAATGGTTCCATACCGGGATCATGGCCCGCAGGCACGACAGCGGAGAGATACAGCTTCTCGGCTCCCGTTACAACGTGGTTCTCCGTAACGGGCACAAGGTTTATCCCGGTGTGCTTGCCGAGGTGCTTGAAGGGTATCCCGGCGTGCGCGAAGCGGTGGGGGTGCTGGTGCAGCACCGCATCGGGGAGTTCTCGCTTGTGGGAGCCATACTTCCAGAACCGGGCGAGGAACTGGACGCCACGGCGATAATGTGTCAGGTCATGATGACCCTCGATCCACCGTCCCATCCTGATGATGTGATGTTTTTTGAGAATTTTCCGCGCCTGCCGGACGGGAGCATCGACATGCACCGCCTGCGCTATCTTACCAACAAACGCTTCTGTAAATAGGAGAACGAGTGATGGATAATCCGAGCAGAATACTGGCGGTCGCGATTGCGGTTATGCTTTTCGCTGTTTGCCAGCTCTGGCCCGACAAAAGCAACCTCCACGTCAGGGAGAGCAGGGGGGAGGGGAGCGTAACTGTTTCCGTCGACAAGGAGCAGGCCGCTCTTGATATGCAGAAAAGCAAGTGGGCTCGGAGAGTTGAGCTCCCCGACATGAATAATTTCTATAAAGTGTCGGATGCTCTTTACCGCAGTTACCAGCCCACTCCAGAAGGGTTCAGGGCGATCGAGAAAATGGGCATCAAGTCGGTGGTCAATCTTCGCCACCTTCATTCCGATGATGACGAGCTTGAGGGAACCACCCTGCGTTCATTCCGGATAAAGTGCGACGCCTGGGAGGGCGGGATTGCGCTCTCCGATGTCGTCAAGTTTCTCAAGATTGTGAACGACCCCGACAACCAGCCGGTACTCGTCCACTGTCAGCACGGTTCAGACCGCACCGGAACCATGTGCGCAATTTACCGCATTGTAATCGAGGGGTGGGATAAGGAAGACGCTATCAGGGAGATGACGGAAGGGCCTTACGGCTACCACTCCATCTGGAAGTCGCTGCCCGGATTTATCCGCAGCCTTGATGTGGAAAAGCTTCGTTCTGAAATTAAACTAGCCTCAGAGTGATCAGGAGAAATAAAATGATAACCGGTCTTGCACACACATGTTTTCAGGTTTCCGATCTCGATCGGGCAATTAAGTTTTATTGCGACGCCCTCGGGTTGAAGCCCGCCTTCGAGTTCAGGGATGACGATGGCAATCTTTATGGGATTTATATCCATTTCGGTGCCCGCAATTTCATTGAGCTTTTCCTTAACAAGGATCTGCAGAATCCCGGACCCGGCTCGTTCCGCCATGTCTGCCTCGAAGTCGACGATATCAACAAGACTCATGATGAACTCGTAGCCAAGGGTGTCAAGGTTTCGACGCCGGAGCTGGGGAAGGATTTCAGCTGGCAGGCGTGGATCTGCGATCCCGACGGCAACAGCATTGAACTCC
>JAFGWW010000337.1 GCA_016936955.1 Planctomycetota bacterium
GAAGGCCTGATAGAAAAGACCGGCGGGGCGCGTGGGGTTGCCGATTGCGAGGATCTTGCCGACCCGGCCGGTGAGGAGGGTTTCGGCGGCGTGCCAGATGTCTTCCTTCACGCCCGGTGCTTCGTCGAGAATGACCAGAACATTTTCCGCGTGGTAACCCTGGAGGCGCTCGGGCTCGTCGGTGGAGAGGCCCACGGCGAAAGAATCGGCCGACAGTTTGATCCGCTCTTCAAGCACCTTGCCGCCGAGGGCGACGGGGGCGGAGGCATGCATGCGGCGCAGCTCGTTCCATAATATATGTCGTACCTGGTTCCACGTGGGGGCGGTGGTGATTACCTTGGCCGGGTAGTGGGAGTAAAGGAACCAGAGGGCCGAGGCGGCGGCGATGAAACTCTTGCCTGTGCCGTGGCCGGAACGGACGGCCACGCGGTCGTGGTCGCGCAGGGCGTGGAGCACCTCGGCCTGTTTCGACCAAGGGTCGATGCCCAGAACATTGCGGCAGAAAAAGAGAGGGTCATTTTTCATGCGCGAGAAAAGCTTGTCAGTTTCGGGTAGATACATGTTTTCGCTCCGTTTATGGTGCAAGGGGACAATCAGTTATGAAAGTGCGGCTTACTTGATTATGTTCCACTTTCTGGTTCTGTTCGCACTTCGACAAGCTCAGCACGAACGGGGAAGGCTGTTGATTTTTATTCTCGTTTCGTAATGCATGTGCGAAGCGGTGAATTCATTCTGCATTTCTTGTTTCCTGTTTGGCCTTTGCTGCTCGAAGAGATCCTTCGCTTTGCTCAGGATGACAAATTGTAATGGCGGCACTTTTTGTTTTCACATTTCCTGTTCGTTAGGCCCGTCGATTCTCCCGCGCGCGGCGAGTTCGATCAGGTCGAGGAGGCTCTGGGGTAAGGCGGAATTTACGGCGGTGTCGCCGAGCTGCAGAAGTTTGTCGCGGGAGTCCATGGCGGAGAGGGCGACGCGGTAATCGGAATTTTCCATAGCCTTGCAGATTATGGTTTCGCGCTGCTCAACGGCGAGGGCGAGACGGTCGGCGGCGGTGCGCTGAGTGTGGGAGGCGTTGATGTTTTCGTGGGCCCGGTCGAGAGCCTTGCGCGCGAAAGCACCGCGGATGCAGAATTCATCCTTGAGAAGAACGAGGGCTTCGAGATCTGACTTGCCCTGCCGGAGCCAGCCGGTCAGACACTCGACAACGTCTTTCAGATTCGCGCGGGTGGGGGATTCGGCGTCGGGAGATTCGGCGGGCAGCCCTTCCGCGACGGTTGAGTTCATGGCCGGGACGGCTTGGGGCTCTTCCGCCCTGCACCTTCCGTTCAGGGACGCTTTACAGATTGACATTCTCTTCTCCTTCGCTGATCCGGACGAGGGCGCCCCGGGCTTTTTCGATAAGGTGGAATACCAGATCGAAAACGTCGCGGTCGGAAAAATCCGGCGACTCTTCCGGAAGGTCGTGGGCCTTGCGCCAGCCCTGATATTGCTTCAAATTGTGTATTTTTGTTGCTCCAGTGGCCGTTACCGGCCATCCACGGCCTTTTTTTGAAAATTTATATTCCACATACGAATAATCTCTCTCCGTAATCATATCGCGTATAACCTTTTAACTAATAACGTGTAGTTATGTGTAAAAAAAATGCCCTTTGCCTTATTTACCTGTGTGCCATGTAAAACCCTGCACAGTTGGCATTTGCCGTTATCCGTTCAAGATGTGGTTTCTATCGATGCTGCTCAACACGATTTCCATTATATACTAAAACATTAAAATGTCAAGCCAAATACACGAAAACATTTCCTGCTAATTCTCAATTCCTAAGCTGATAAGGATTTACGGGTTGAAAAAAATGCACAGAGGGTTATATTTTTTAAGAGTATTGTGTCCATATACGTTGCTTTGTAAATGAGCATGTGCCGAATTAAACCAATTCGATACTTTTTGTATTTATAATAAAAATATTGCGTATCAGCAATAATAACAATTGATTATATGGTTTTAAAAAGATATAAACGATTCCAGTAAAGCAGCCTTGACTCTACATTTTGCCTTAATGATAAATTATCGAAAAAATTGTGGTAAAAAAACGGCTTTTTTTATTAGCTTAATAACCTGAAAAAAGGTTAAATGAAATGAACGGAATCAGTATCAGAGAGGGGAGAGCAATGTCTTCTGACAACCTTAAGACAATTGCCATGCGGATGAAGCACTTCCGGAAGCATTTCGGGGGATGCGAAACCCAACAGGCATTTGCCCAAGCTCTAGGCATCGACCAGCAGCGGCTAAGCGGGTATGAAAACGGCACACGTGTACCGCACCACGTAATCTCCGCGCTGGTTCGCATGGGGGCCAATCCTTACTGGCTTCTCTTCGGCGAAGGCGAGATGCGCGGGGGCCCGACCTCAGGCGAGGACGTGCGCGAGATGGCGATCAAGGCGGTAAGCGTAAACGCCGCCAGCGTTGACGACAGGCAGCTTGCTGAATTTTATGTACTGCCCCTTTACTCCGACGAGGTTGCAGCCGGCACTCCGCTTGAAGTACGCGACACGGAGATCGAAGGCCCGGCGATTATCCACCGCGCGTGGTGTCCCCATCCGGAGTCGACCGACTATGTTCGCGTCTCCGCTTCGGGCACGAGCATGGAGCCCACAATTCCCGCCGGCGCGATCGTCACTATCGACCGCAGCGAGAATGATCCGGAAAAGCTTATCGGCAAGGTTGCGGCCATCGGTCTGCGCGAAGGCGGCGTGACCCTTAAGCGCCTCCAGCGCACCGAGCGCGGCGGCTATGTTGGCGTGCCCGACAACCCGACCTTTGAAAACCGCGCCGTTGCCCTCCAGGACGGCGACCGCATTATCGGCATGGTCCAGACCGTACACGCGAGGCTTGGCTGAAAAACTGGCCGACTACCTGAGAACTGACAAGGGACACGCGAAGGCGTGTTCCTTTTTTTGTGCTGCATTGGCGGGTGATTGGGGTACACTCTTCCCATGCCCGCAAGAGGCGATAAACCGTGGCGGCCATGCCGTCAAATTTCAAAGGATTGACCCATGAAGAAAGTTTTGCTGTTCTGCTGTCTTTTCATAAGCGCGGTGGCGGTGGCGGGCGAGGAAGAACCGAAAGCTCCGCAGCCACCGGAGAAGATCGAGAAGGTTGACGAGGAGTTCCGGGGAGAATTTTCCCTGAGCGCCGAGATCAACATGGACGGCACCACCAAACCTTTCAAAGAGGCGAAAAAGTTCGCCACCATAAAAGAGGATTCCGTTATCCTTCCCGACGGGACAGAACCGGAAATCACCGGGATCATCCGCACCCCGAAAAACAAGACAAGAACCAACGCCATCGTCTTTACCGATTCGGATGAATACTGGATCATCGGCCGTGGTGAGGGTGAGTCGTATGTCATCGTCGTGGTGGAAGGAAAGAAGTCAGACAAGATGACGATTTACAAGGCGGAGCGCACCGTCATCAAGGAAAAGAAAGAATAGGCCTGGCGCGAAACGGCGGGCTGGCCTTTCGGGTTTGACACCCGCGCCGCGCAGGCTTAACATTGACCACGCTGGGATTTTTATTAACTGAACAGGAGATTTATCATGGCCGAGACGGCAGCGCAGACGGTTGCTTCATCCGACACGGCGGGGGCGGCATCATCACCAGGCATAATTGGAACCGAATTTGTCGACCAGAAACTAGACGCCCTCCACACCCTGCTGGAGAAGGTGATCGGCTTTTCCGTTCAGTATGGCTTCCAGATAATCGGCGCCCTCATCATTCTCATTATCGGATACCTCATCGCACGGTGGACGCAGAGGCTGGTGGTGGGAATGCTGGAGAAGCGCAACACCGACATCACCACGCGCACCTTTATCGGCAAGACGGTAAAACTCTTCGTCCTCTTTATCGCCTTCATCGTCGCCCTCGGCAACTTCGGGGTTTCGATCTCCCCCATGATCGCCGCCCTCGGCGCCCTCACCTTCGGCGTCACCATCGCCTTGCAGGGGCCGATCTCGAACTACGGCGCGGGGCTGACCCTCATCCTCTCCCACCCCTTCCGCGTGGGCAACACCGTCGAGATCCAGGGTGTCTCCGGCGTGGTGGAGGAGATCAAGCTCGCCTGCACCATCC
>JAFGWW010000338.1 GCA_016936955.1 Planctomycetota bacterium
CCCGCCCGCAAGAAATTCATGAAGTCGGCTTCCTCCGAGGTCGCGGCAGTCAGCGAGGTCCTGACGCGCATCGCCCTCGCATATCCCGGCATCGGCCTGCGCCTGCTCAACGACGGTAGGCTTGCAATGGATCTTCCCGCGCATTCCTCGCTGGCGGAGCGGATCTCCGCGCTTTTCGGCAAGAGCGTTTCCGGCCGGCTTCTCGCCGTCGATTACGATGGCCATAACGGATATTCGGTGGCTGGATTCTGCGCGAAGCCGCCGGAGAGCAGGGCGAACTCGCGCGGCATCTACACATTTCTTAACAAGCGTTGGATAAGGCATGCGGGGCTTGCGCGGGTTATACGCGACGCCTATCAGGGAGCACTTCCTCCCCGCCGCTATCCCTTCGCTGTGCTTTATCTCAATATCGACCCCTCGAAGGTGGACGTCAATGTGCACCCCACCAAGGAAGAGGTGCGCTTCGAGAACGACCGCCTCGTGATCGGAGGGGCGCGCCGCGCGGTTGATGAGGCGTTGAATTCTGGTGCCGCAGCGGAATGTGTATCGCAACCCCGCTCCGAACACGATTTGACTGGCAGTATAACGTCCCGCGATATTCCTCTTGAGGATGTCAGTAAAAACGCAGGGCGCGCGGCCGAGCCTGCCTCTGCTTATGTCGAGAAAGAACGTCCAGCTAGAACCTCGGCGCTACCTGCGCCTGCCGTTGCCGGGAGCAAAGTTTATCCGGCTCGCGACGTTACGCAAACTGTCATGGCCGCAGCGGGAGAAATAAAACCAGTCTCCCCAAAAGACGAAACTCTTCCGCAGCAGGGGAAACTCCTTGATTCTGGCCCCAAGCACAAAGTCCTCGCCCAGGCGGGTAACCGGTATCTGGTGGTCGAGTCGCCGGACGGGATTAAACTCGTCGACCAGCATGCCCTGCATGAACGCTGGAATTATGAGCGTCTTCTTGACCGTGAACACCCGGTCATGAGCCAGAAGCTTATCCTGCCGGTGGTGGTAGAACTATCCCCCTCCGAAGCATCTCTTTTTGAGGAGGCGTTGCCGGTGCTGCACGAAGCCGGTTTCGAGGTCGAGCGTTTCGGCGTATCCACTCTTTCTGTCAGCGCCGCGCCTGAGATTGTCAGGCCCGGAAAAATCGAGCAGGTGATTCGGGATGTTTTCGGCGACATTGGCGGCGGCAAAACTTCACTTGAATCCATCCGCGAACACGTCATTGCTTCTCTCGCGTGCCGATCGGCCGTGCTTTTCGGTCAGTCCCTCCCCTTTGATGCGCTGGTTGCGATTATGGATAAGTTTTATCAATCCAAGCGCCCGCTTACCTGCCCCCACGGCAGGCCTACGACGGTTACAATCACTTGGGATGAGCTTGAGCGACGTTTTGGCCGCGCGTGATTTTCACCTCATCAGCATCTCTTTTCCTTTTACCATTATTGTAAGAGTTGTATAATTCATGATCAGTTGAAGGCCGCGCGTCATTTGCCGCTTATGGCCTGTCTTGATTTTTTCTTGGTGGGGTAGGCCGTTGCGGAGAGGATGGTCGTGAAGATGCAGAGTCAGGATGCAATCGTCGTTATATCTTCGCGCGCTCCTGACGAGGAGGCTCCTTCCGCGATGCTCCTGCGGCGCGGTTTTAATGTCTTTACCGTAACTCGGCAGGACGAACTCGCGGGACAAATCAATAGCCGAAAACCCGATCTCATTCTCTTCGATCTTTTTCGCAACGAGGAAGATGTGGAGAAAAAGATTGAATGGTTGCGCGGAATCAAGGGCGGCGCAATGTGCTCCATCATCGTCCTGGTTGATTCGTGCACCCATGAAGACAGGATGCGTTTTCTTGAGTGCGGTGTAAACGGTATAATTCAGCTGCCGATCGATGCGGATGAGTTGTGCGCAACTGTTAATGTGCACCTTGAAGCGACCCGCCTTCGTAAAGAGCTTGCCTCACGTAATGCCGAGCTTGAGGATAAGACGGCCGACCTTGCCCACTTAATCGACCTGAAGAACCGGTTTCTCGATCTGGCTACCCACGACATCAGGACCCCGATTACGACCATGAAGCTGGTCTCTAATGTTATTGATAAGCTTGTGGGCGATATGCCGGGGTTTGATCGCATTGAAAAGCCAATGGATATCCTTGCCAGAAATATAGCGCGCATAGAGGCCAAAATAGACGAGTTCATGCTTATCGCCAAGCTGGATTTGCGACGCATGATTCTTGATCTGGGGCCGGTCAATCTGAACGATATCGTGCGCGACGCGATCTCTTCATTCTTCGCCAATGCCATAAGCCGCGGGATTGATCTTGATGCTTCGCTCAACGAGATCCCGTTGATGCGTGGTGATGCGCGCAAGCTTACCCAACTTGCCTTTGAACTTATCGAAACCTCAATTGACCGGTTGGATTCCGGCGGCCGGATTCTGGTCAAGACGCGGCCGGAAGGGGACGGGGTCTGGCTCCGCGTTACCGATAACGGCGTGCCGATGGAGGCGGGGGCTCCAACGCGGCTGCTGGGCGGGATGGAGAATGAAGTTATCGAGGGCGATGCACGCGTTCCTCTTTATAACGCATACCGGATCGCAAGAGCCCACGGCGGCCGTCTGCTTATTGCAAGCGACGAGAATGCGGGCACGCTCTTTGCCGCATGGGTGCCCCTTGTTGCCGTGGTCGAACAGGAGGCTGGTGATGAATAAGTATGCTGTGATCCGTCCGGAGGAAATAGTAAATCAGGACGAGTGCGCCCGGTTCGGCCTTGAGATCGATCAGGCTATCGCTTCTGGTGTGAAAATAATCGTGGTCGATTGCGAAGATGTGCGTTACATTAACAGCAGCGCCATCGGGAAAATAGTTGAGGCTTACATGGAGCTTTCCGAGATTGGCGGCGCGGTCAGGATTGTGAAAGCTGGTGATTTTGTGCGCCGCGGATTCGACTCCGTCGGCATCCTATCTTTTATAGAACTTTGCGATTCGCTGGACGATGCAATCGAGCGCGGTTTGTGATTGAACGGGACGATTGTATCCCTGAATTTCAGTTGGCTATGACTCTCATTTCTTCATTCATGCTATCCCTGCACTCGGCGAGATATTTCAGGAACGGCTCGAAGTGAACCGGCTTTATCGAGAATGCATTCGCTCCCGCTTCGCTCGATTCCTGTAGCGCGTCCTTATCCGATCTACATGTGGTGATTATGATCGGGATGGCGTTAAGTTCTTCCTTATCCCTCAATTGCTTGCATAGGGATATGCCGTCGGTGCCGGGCATCATCAGATCCATGATAATTGCGTGCCAACCGTCCTGCGTGGCGTTTTCCAGCGCATCGTCGGCGTTGTTATATGTCGTTACCTCATATCCGGCCCATCCAAGCCGGCGGGACAGAATGGCTGCGGTGTGCTCGTCGTCTTCGACAAGCAGGATATTGCCACTTGCAGTGTCGTGCCTGTCGGCATAATAATCTTCCAGAACTTTCCTGAATTTGGATACAAGCTTTGGGTCGAAGTGGGAGCCAGTGTCGCTTTCTATCTCGATCCATGCTTCTTCGCCGCTGTGCAGGTCGGTGTAAGTGCTGCCTTCACGCATGGTCGCGTAAGCGCTGACGATTGAGAGTATGCGCGAACCGACAGGGATGTTCTCCCCTTCAAGTCCATTGCATATTCCGCTCCCGTCCCACCATTCATGGACGGATTCGAGTACATCAGCCTCGGCTGTGAGAATGCCTGTTGAGCGGATCATGTCAACGTTGCGCATGAGGGCGCTGCATACCACCTGCAGTTGCGATTCGGTCAGCCCGCCGCGGACGGTCGCGATTTCGTAAGGCATCTTTACCTTGAGCGCGCGGATGAGGCGGGCGGAGTTGATAAGGGTCTCACGTTCGGCGTCTGGAAGTCCGAGAGCGTTTGCCATCATATTACAGAGCGTTATTATAAGTGAACCCTTGGCGCCGGTTATGTCGCCCTCGCGGTCGAGTTCGCTGAGGAAATGCTCCAGCATGACGCATACTGCGTTGCGCTGGTCTGTGGTATTCGTATTTACCGTTGCCATGATGTGTGCTCCGGGTTACGATCGTGTCGAAAACTTTACCCTGCCATGTTGTATCTTAAATCGGTCAAAATGTCAAGGGGCAGGAGTGCCATTGCAGCCATGCCTATTCCGCACGGGGCTTGATCACCTTGAATACGGTTCCGCCGTCGCGGCAGATAAACATCAGTATTGCCTTCTCGTTGGCCATAAGGGCGGTGCGGAAGGCGGCGCGGTAAGATTCGAGATTATTCACTTCGACGTTGTCGATTTTGGATATGATGTCGCCGCCCTCTATTTTTGCAAGATGCGCCCATGAGCCTTCCTCAACCCTGAGCACCATTACCCCCTTCACGCTCGGGTCGAGATGCAATGATACCCTATCCTCGACCGAGAGTTCCTTGAGGATGAGGCCGGAGATGCCGTCTTCGAAAAATCGCTCATACAGGGCGCTCTTGGGGCGCTCGCCGAGAGTGACTTCCATGTTGATCTTCTCGAAACGCTGCGGTTGCTCTTCTCCATTCTGCATATTGGCGGTCGTGTCGCGGAAAACCGTAACCGAAATTTTCTTGCCTGTTGGCGTGCCTTTGACCAGTTTGACAAACTCATGCATCTCGCCGTCTCTGGTGACATTGATCTTGTGCCCGTCAAAAGAGGTCAGGATGTCGCCTGCGCGCATCCCGGCTGCTTTGGCCGGGGAATTGTCGAAAACCTGACTGACCACAATGCCGCCTTTTGCACCGAGCTCCCAGTGCTCGTCGAGCTCGGAGGTCAGCGGGGCCATGAGGATACCGAGCCAGCCGTGCTGCGTGTTCTTCTCTACCTCCTCTACCGGGGGCGATTCGATCAGCTTCGCCGCGACTTCGGAGGTTATGGCGCTGAAGGTTCCGAAGGAGAGCCCGTGGATCAGATTCCCTTCGTTTGAGGTCACGATGCCGACAGGCTTGCCTTCACTGTCGAAGAGCGGAGCTGGGGAGATTCCCGCCATGGTCGGAATGTCGGTTATGTATGTTCCGAGGCCGGATTTGATGAAAGAGAGGACCCGCCCCGCGCGGACAAAGGGCGCGTAGTCGTAGTTCCGTCCCAGCAGACCCGCCACGGCAACCTCCTCGCCGGGGAGAAGCTTCCTGTCCTTGTCAAAGCCGAATATTTTCATCCCGCGGGGGATGTTCTTTTTCTCGATCTGAATGAAGGCCAGGCCGGTTTCCTCGTCCTTGCCGATAAATTTTGCGGCGATGCCGTTCTCTGAATTCTCGAAGAAGACGTTGATGCCGGAGAGGTCGATTCCGCTGGTGCGCATGACGCCGGATACGGCTATCAGCCCATCGTCGCGGACGATGAATCCCCGTTGCGAGCCGATAATGACCTCGTGTCCGGCGCTGAGCTTGTATTCGATCCTGACGAAGGACGGTTGGTATTCTTTCAGGATGGAGGTTATTCCGCCAGCTTCTGTCTCACCCGCGTAGGCGCTGAAGGAGACGAAAATACTGAGGAACGTAATCGCAATATATTTCATTTGGCCCATGGTCAAGGCTCCTTGTCTTCGGTTTAGTTTACTCGCTCTGATAATTCGGTTTGATGAGAATATACTGCAACGATTTTCCGCGGTAAGCCGTTATGACCAGTGCTGGGGCCTTGATGTCGGTGGACGCGCCATAGGCGTTGCTGAAATCGGAAAAGCTCTTCACCGTGATGTTTTCGACTCTGTAAATTACGTCGCCGTATTTGAGGCCGGCCATTCCCGCCGGGCTCCCCGCCTGCACGCCGAAGACCATGACCCCGCCATGTACGGGAACCTTGAGCTTGCGCGCCATATCCTTGGTGATCCCCTTTACCGTAATTCCCCACGCGGGGCACTCGGCGTCCTGGCCGCTCTGCTTGCCAGCTTCTGTAGTGGTAAGTTTTACCTGCCGCCTGTTCTCGCCGTTGATGTCGGAGATCAGGATGGTGATTTCCTTGTTGATCGGAAGGTTGGATAGAACGTGCTTGGCGCCGGGTAATTGTGAACGATGTCGCACCGTGATCGCTTTTCCGTCAGCCTCCAGAATCAGGTCGCCCGCCTTGATCCCTGCCCGGGCGGCGGGGCTGTCGGCCACGACACCGCGCACGAGAGCGCCTTCGAGCTTTTTCAGGAATTTCTCCTCGAGGTCGACCGTCTGCTGCAGGTCTATCCCGGTCCAGCTGCGCCGCATCCGTCCATCCTTGAGGATACCGTCCTTGACCTCCTTGACGATGTCGACGGGGATTGCGAAGCCGATGGAGTTTCCGTAAAAGATAACCCTCGCGTTAAGCCCTACGACTTTGCCGGATAGGTCTACGAGCGGGCCGCCGGAATTGCCTGGGTTGGTCGCCGCGGCGGTCTGGATCCATGTATTATAGGTTCCGGTGCTCTCGCCTGTGGGAAGGGTTGCCTCGTCCTCAAGGTAACGGTCGGCGCAGGAGATAATGCCGAGGGAGACGGAGCGGTCGTAACCGAAGGGGCTCCCCATGGCGAGGACATGCATGCCGACCTTGACGCTTGCGTTATTGCCAAGCTCGGCTGGCTTGAAATCGTCCCCGATAAGCTTGCCGAACTTTTCGCTATCGAGTTTTATGAGGGCTACGTCTGTCGACGGGTCGCCGCCGACCAAGGTCGCCTCTATCTGCTCTTTGTTCGAGAGGGTGCAGCGGAGATATTTCGCGTGCCCCGCTACATGGTAATTGGTGAGCGCGTATCCGTCCGTGGAAATAATTACACCGCTTCCACTGGAAACAACGTTCTTCTTGCGGCCTGCACTGTAATCCTCCGTGACGGGCTGGATGTAGAGCAGGGCGGGATAGACCTTGGCCATGGCTTCCGATACAGCCTGTTCGATAGGCTTCCCGACTTCCTTCTCCGCCGCGAACGAGTCGTGGGCAAGAAATAGTGCGCATATAAGGATAATGCGCGCGGCTGGAAAGATTGCACCTTTATTAATCAAAATCGGCTCCTGAATAAGGCGAGCGCTCCGATAAAATTTCCCCTTGCCTAACTCTATGGATGGGGCAGGCAAAAAGCAAGGGATAGAAGCTGTAGGCGGCACTTTATTAAGGCGATTTGCTGGTATGGATTATGAAAAAATACTTTTAAATCAACTTGCTCCGTTGGTGGTGTGGGTGTATTATGCCGTTCGGACTTCTGTTGTGTTCGACATGGAAAAACCAGATTCTCGAACCGTTTCTCATTTTGCCGGGGACCATTATAAGCCGGTCTATGCCATGCCCTCGCGAAGGGACGGCAGACATTGGCTTGCGGTTCCCCCCTCTTATTGAGGGTTCAGCAATCTCTTTTCCTAACGGCACGAACGGAGGTCCGTATTAAAACGCCAAAGGCCGGATTGCCCGGCCTTTTTTATTTCCAGTCCCGCCTTGCGCGGTAAAGAATTATTCCCGCCGCTACCGATACGTTCAGGCTCTCGATCTTGCCGGACATGGGGATCGATATCGCCCCGTCCGCCGCGTCGCATATTCCTTTAGGAACGCCAAGTCCTTCGTTGCCGAAACACAAGGCTATCGGTGGGGTGTAGTCTGCGGTGTCGTATTCTTTTGCATTTTCAAGCGCCGTGACGTAAAGCCGCGTGCCGTGTTTTTTAAGTGACGCCAGAAATTCATTTTCCGATGACATGGCGCAGGGCAGGCGGAAAGAACTTCCTTGAGCTCCTCTGATAAATTTTGGGCTGTGCACGTCTATGCCGTCAAGAAAGATGCAGCCTGTTGCCCCAGCCGCTTCGGCCACGCGGACTATGGCCCCCGCATTTCCCGGATCCTGCACGCCGGCGGCAACCGCGAGTCTTGCCGAGCTGTCTGCGACAAGCCTATCCATGTCGGCATGGGAAATTTCGAAAACGACGCCAATGCCTTCCGGGCTGCTCAGGTCGCTGATTTTTTCAAAACAGTTACGGGAAAATTCAGTCACCTGCGGAGGCGTTTCCGCTTTTGCCGTGATCTCGTCGAGAGCGTTCCTGTCGAAATCTTCCGAGACGATGAGTGTGCGGATGGAGAGGCCGGATTCGAGTGCGTCGATAACCAGGTGCGTCCCTTCGGCAATCGCGAGCCCCGACTGCTCCCGGCCTTTTCCCTTTTTCAGCGAAGCCAGTTCCTTGACCAGCGGGTTGTTGCGGCTGGTTATCATTTCAGGATCTCGGTTTCGATATCGGGGAGATCGCCGATGATTTTCATTACGCCCGCGCCCTCAAGCGCGTCGGCGACCTTGTCGAAATCGTAAGGGTCGGCCTGATTGGGTATGGATTCTATTACCGGGATGCTGGTGGTGTAGCTCATTGCTTCGGCGTTTGTCACTGCCGCGTAATCAGGTTCGTTCACGCAGTTAAGAATAATCCCGTTCACCTTCATGTTGCGCTTCTGCGCGGCTTCGACGGTGAGAAGGGTATGGTTGATCATGCCGAGGCGGTCGCGGGCGACGATGATGGTGTCGAGGCCGAGTTCGCTGGCAATGTCGCCGATTGTGTAGTTGTCGCAGATGGGGACGAGGAGGCCGCCAACTCCTTCGACGATGACTATATCGTGTTCGGATGCAAGGATCTCGAAAGCTTCGCGGATCAATCTTGAAATATGATCCTTCGGCATGAGAACACCGTCCATCCTGGCCGACATGTGGGGCGAGAGGGGGTGTTCAAGAGCGATCGGGGTTATGACCCGCATGGGATCGAGGCTCTGGGCAGCTTTTTTGAGCTTGATGGAGTCGTCCGAAACGAGTAAGCCATCGCGCTCGAAACATCCCGATGCGACCGGCTTCATCACGCCTACGCTATAGCCTTTGCGCTTGAGCATCCGCGCGATTCCGCAGGTGATTACCGTCTTGCCGCTGTCTGTATCGGTGCCGGTTATGAATAAACTTTTGGCCATTATGGCAAAGCTCCTGTTGATATCCCTTCGGGAATGATATATGCTATTCCCTTTCAATAATAGAGGAAAATATCAGGATGTCCAGAAAAGTATGCATTGTAACTTTCGGTTGCCAGATGAACAAACTTGATTCAGAGCTTGTGGCCGAGGCGCTTGTCGCCGCGGGGCATGAACTCGTGCCGGGCGAGGCCGAAGCCGATGTAGTGCTTTTCAATACCTGCTCCGTCCGGGATAATGCCGAGCAGCGCGTACTCTCGCGCCTCATGCAGTTCAAACCGCGCAAGCGCGAGGAGCCCGGCTTGCTAATCGGAGTTATGGGATGTTTTGCCCAGCGGCTGGGAGCGAAACTTTTTGAAGAGATACCGCATCTCGATATCGTCTGCGGCACTCGCCGTTTCCCGCACATTGCAGAAATTCTGGAAAAGGCGGAGGCGGGCCCGGTGCTTGAAGTAGAGGAAGAATCCCTCACCGCTCCCGGCACGCTTGACGCCCACGGCCGTTCTCTCCACGACGGCATTCAGGCTTATGTTTCCGTGATGCGCGGCTGCAATAATTTCTGCACATACTGCATCGTCCCCTACGTCCGCGGCAGGGAGGAGAGCCGCCCTGTGGAGTCGGTGGTCGAGGAGGTGCGCTCTCTCGCCGCGCGTGGAGCGAAGGAGGTAACACTCCTCGGACAGAATATCGACGCTTACGGTAAGGATATCAATTCCAGCCTTGCCGAGCTTCTCGAAGCTGTTCATGAGATCGATTCGGTCAAACGCTTCCGCTACGTGACCAGTCACCCCCGTGACATCACGGAGGAGCTCCTCAAAACCATCAATCGCCTCCCTCGGGCCTGCAAGCATCTGCACATGCCCGCCCAGTCCGGCTCCTCCCGGATTCTGAAAGCGATGAACCGCGGCTACACGCGCGAGGATTACGACAGGAAACTGGCGATGATTAATGAATACGCCCCCGGCGTTCTCGTGACCAGCGATTTTATCGTAGGCTTCCCCGGCGAGACCGACGAGGATTTCAGCATGACAGTCGACCTTGTTGAAAAAGCGAAGTTCCAGAGCGCATACATTTTCAAATACTCTCCCCGCCCCGGCACAAAAGCCGAACAGAACATGGCAGACGATGTTGCTGTAGATGCCAAGAAGGAACGGAATCAGATCCTTCTTGCGACGCAGGAGAAGGTCAGCGCCGAGCGCAGTCGCAGTCTTGTGGGGAGCAGGCAGGAGGTGCTGGTCGAGGGGCTATCGAAAACCGACAAATCAAAGATGGCGGGGCGCACCAAGTCTAACCTGATCTGCGTTTTTGATGCACCCGACAATCCTGAATCGCTGGTGGGTGAACTGCTTGAGCTGGAAATAAAACGCTGCACCACCCTGACCCTTTACGGGGATATTGTGGACAGGATCGGTTAATACTCGCCATAAGGTTGACATGAATAGAAGCACGCCCCGTCTTCATGCGGGGCGTGCTTCTATTTAATCGTTTTGATTTATCTTTATTCTTTGGCGCTGTCGTCCGATTTTTGGGGTTCTGTCTTTTCCTCTGCGGGTTTTGCGGGCTCTTTTGTGGCTTCCTGTGTTTCCGGCGCCTTGATGCGGCTTGGCTTGAAGATTAGCGTGACCGGATGCTGGACGGGAATCTGGATTTCCATCGGCGTGGTTCCGGAGATGATGGTCTTGGCTTTACGGAAATAGGGGGGGAGGTGCTCGGAGTTGAGCTCCATGCCTACGTCATCTCCCCAGTGGCCGTTCTTGGCGAAGTAGGGGAGGTTGAGAATGGCGGATTCGTCGTTGAATACGGCTGCCACAACATAGGTCTCGCTTGCGGCGATAACCTTCTTGCCAGCCTCGTTGGTCACGAAATAGGAGCCGGTAAAGGCGAAGGGCGTATCCTTCGCCGCGTCCTTGGCCTCGCGGTCAAAGACAAACTTCTCGGCGCGCATGGTCTTGGTCTCGTCGCCCTCTTTCCATTCCACATAAATATCGACCATCGATGCGACCTTGTCCTTATCGCCGCCGTTCTTTACCTCCTGGCCCACGCGCTCGCTGTTGTCTTTGCTGTACCCTTCCGGCGCATGTTGGGGCAGTTCGCCCGGCTTGAGCCCGATAAGCATGAGCGCCACGTGGATGATGTTGGGGTCGGCCTTGGTTACGAAGACGCTCTCGTAGTCGCGGTCCCATCCCCACTCTTTCGTTTCCTTGTCCTGAAAGCCGGAGATGAGGAGGAATTCAAGTGCGGCGCGGGTTCCCCTGAGGCCGGGGGAGAGTTCGCAATCTACGCGCACCTCATTCTTGCTTTTATCAACGTTGACGTAGGGCCATTTGAAGATGTTTGTTGGCTGTTGGGCTTGCGCGCCCGTCTCCGCAGGGGCTGCCGTATCTTCGGCCATGAGCGGGGCGGTGGCGATCGCGACAAGAGCGAGAAGGGAAAGCAATAATTTCGAAAGGGGCATTTATTATCCTCCGGTTATTCCGTGGTATTATTATGAACGATTCGCTCCCGGAAAGGTTCGGAGAATATTATGCCCTGCCGTAATCTTCAGGTCAAGAAAGATGCAGATTTGATTGTTCCGTCCCCATTATTCAGCGGGGAAGACCAGCGAGCCGTAGCCAACAAAGTGGGATGCCAGCCCGTCGGGCATGACATCGTAGCTGGTGGTGTGTTCCAGCAGTTTGCCTTGGGCACATCCGGCCGCTTTGGCCCACGCCACAGTTGCCGCCACCGCGCCCGCCCCGCAGGCGCTATGGTCCTTGCCTGCGATGGAAATTATGCTCTCGGCGTTGAGGGCTATAATCTGGTCGATTAGCTTGCGGTCGTTGAGCTTGCTCCACTCAACCGCCTCATCCCCTTCGCCTGCGGGCATGAATCCGAAAGCGTGGCCGTAATGGGTGAGGTCAGTGCTGCCGATAGCGATGATTTTTCTGCCCGTTTTCGCTGCAGCCGTCCATGCGGCCGTACCGGAGGAGACGGCGCTCTCGCTGGGCGGGATGGCGATTGGGACAATCTTGACGTCTGGAAAACAGTGGCGGATAAAGGGCGTCTGCAGTTCTATCGCATTGTCCCCGTGGTGCGGGGCTTCGTTGTCTTCCGCCACCCCGGCTTCGACAAACATGGCGGCGAGTTCTTCGTCGATCATGAGGGGGCCGAGAGGGGTTTCCCATTCCCCCTTTGTCCAGATTGCGGGCGTGGATAGCTGGCAGGTATGGACCGCGCCGAAAAGGACGAAGGTCTCTACGTCGGGGTCGGATTTCTTTATCCACCCATAGGCTCGCGCTGCGGTTGCCCCGCTGTAGGCGAGGCCGGCGTGGGGGGCAATTGCCGCCACCACCGGGGAGGTTTCCCGCGCCTCCGCCATTTCGAGATAGCCCTCAATTTCCCGTGCAAGTGTATCCTGGCAGGCGCTGTACCATGTGCCTGCTTTGGAGGCGGTTCTGCGTCCCATGATATTCTCCTTTCATACCGATGGCATGTTAAGAGTATTTATGCGTCGCACGCCACGCGGAAACCGAGTGCCTCCGATTTATAAGACCTCTCGCGGAACCTGTGGTAATAAACCGGGAGCGCGTAGGCGGCCGAGAGCCAGTTGCCGCTCCTGGTCGGGTATTGCCCGGTCTCGTCGCTGTCGGCATTTAGGCACCACTCGTCCACGTTGCCAGTCATGTCGTGGCATCCCTCCGGGCTTACCCCCATGGGATAGCACCCCACAGGCATTGTCGAACTCTCGTCTTCGTCGAACATGCTCTGTGCAAAACGGCCGAGATGGTCGTCCGGGTAATCCTCGCCCCACGGGTAAGTCCGCCCGTCCGTGCCTCTGGCGGCGCGCTCCCACTCCACCTCCGTAGGTAGGCGCAGGCCGGCCCACTCGCAGAAAGCGAGGGCGCAGTCGAGGTCGATTCCGATCACCGGTTGCCGCGGACCATTGAAGGTTTTGCCGAAATCCGTGCGTCCTTCGTATCCGGTCTCGCTCTCGAATTTCATCCACTCCTCGTTGGTTACCGGATATTTGCCGATCTGGAAGCTTTTACAGGATTCCTTGTCGTTGAAGCCACCAACCGACATGTTACCGAAAATGAAATTCCCTTCCGGGACTTTAATGAGCTCTATCCCTGTCTTGGGATGGATTGTTC
>JAFGWW010000035.1 GCA_016936955.1 Planctomycetota bacterium
CGTTCGGCTCATCAGGGACTGCAAGGGGCTCTCGATTCTTGCGCACCCGGGACTGTCCGGTGTTTTCGAGCGTCTTCCGCTCTTCCTCGATTACGGGATTGACGGCATGGAAGCATATTATCCGAAGCATACTCCGGTTATCACCAACGAGATTGTTGAGTTCTGCAACCGCCATGACCTTGTCGTCTCCGGCGGCAGCGACTATCACGCAAACGGTTCAGGCCCCGATCTCGGCGTGCCGGTGATACCCTACAGCGTGCTTGAGACCATACGTAAGAGATGTAATGAAAATCGCCAGATCCTGAAGTAATCGGTTTGGCGTGGAGGTAGCTATGGGCGGTTTTTTCAGCAAACTGAAGGCGGGATTGAAGAAGACCCGCGAAGTTCTGACCATGGACGTGCGCGATCTGGTCAAGATCGGGCGCAAGGTCGACGAGAATCTTCTTGAGGAGCTTGAAGAGAAACTTATCCTGGCCGATGTTGGCCCGCGCTTCTCGATGGAAATCGTGGACGACATCAGAAAGAAATACAAGGACAAGGAGATCGAGAACAGCGACGATATTCTCGATTTCATGGAGCAGATGCTTGCCGACCGGCTCTTCTCCGAAAGCCAGATGAAACTCCTCAAGGCGGAGAGCGGCCCCACCGTAATTCTGCTTGTTGGCGTAAACGGCACCGGCAAAACGACCACGACCGCCAAGCTTGCGAAATACCTCACCGGCACCGGCCATTCCGTCCTCCTTGCCGCGGCCGACACCTTCCGCGCCGCTGCAGGGGAGCAGCTCGACATCTGGGCCTCGCGCGTGGGCGTAGACATTGTTCGCCACTCCGACGGAGCCGATCCCGCGGCGGTTGTCTTCGACGCCTGTGAGGCGGCTACCGCGCGCAATATGGATTACGTTCTGGTCGACACGGCCGGGCGTATCCACACCAAGAGCAACCTAATGCAGCAGCTTGAGAAAATCCACCGTGTGGCGGGCAAGAAAATCTCCGGCGCGCCCCACGAAGTGCTGCTTATCCTTGATGCCACCACGGGCCAGAATGCCCTTTCCCAAGCCAAGATCTTTACCGAAGGCGTCGGGGTCACCGGCCTCGTCCTGACCAAACTCGACGGCACGGCCAAGGGCGGCATCGCCATGGCGATCAACCACGAGATCTCACTGCCCATCAAGTTTATCGGAGTGGGAGAGAAAGAGGACGATTTTGCCGAATTCGATCCGCGTGAATATGTGAAGGCCATGTTTATCGGGATGGACACTCGGGAGTAGTTTTGCGGTTTTGAATATCGGTGATAATGAAAATAAACAAGCCCCTTCCTATTACGGAAGGGGCTTGCTGTTGTTGCGTGCTTTGTTATTTGAACTTGGGCATCATCTTGCCGTGGGCGGCGATGAGGTCGTCGCACATGCTGCGGATCTGGTCGATCGAGAGCTCGCTCTTGGTGTGCGGGTCGAGCATGGCGGCGTGGTAGATGTGCTCCTTCTTGCCGGTGAGGAGGGCCTCGACGGTGAGAAGGTGGGTGTTGACGTTGGTGCGGTTGAGGGCGGCGCACTGCTCGGGGAGCCTGCCGACGTAGCAACCCTGAACGCCGTTGCGGTCGACCATGCACGGTACCTCGACTGCCATTGTGTCGGGAAGGTTGGGGATCAGGCCGGTGTTGAGGACGTTGCCGCCGATGCGGGTGGGCACGTCGGTCTCCATCGCTTCCATGATATAGCTGCCGTACTCGTGGCCGCGCTCGTGCTTGAGCTTGGTGTTGCCAACAATCGTCTTCGCCTGTTCGGCCCAGCCCTTGATCTGGTTGATACAGCGGCGTGGATACTCGTCGAGAGGAATGTTGAACTCCTCGATGAGCTCGGGGTACTTATCCTTTATGAAGTAGGGGTGGTACTCTGCGTTGTGTTCGGAGCTCTCGGTGATGTAGTAGCCGAAGTTGAGCATCATGTAATGACGGACCATGTCGCCGTACTTTTCGCCGTTCTTTTTACGGGCGGCGGCGAGCTTGGCGCGGACGCGCTTCTTGATCTCGGGGTAGAGATCCTTGCCGTTGCCGGTAACCTCAAGGAGCCATGACATGTGGTTGATGCCTGCGACGAGCCACTGGAAGTCGGCCGGGATCTCCATGCCCAAGCCTTTGAGAAGGCCGGATGCGCAGCCCTGAACCGAGTGGCAGAGGCCGACATAGTTAATGTTGGTGCCGCGGAGCATGGCGGTGCTGATCGTGGGCATGGGGTTGGTGTAGTTAAGCATCCACGCGTCAGGGCAGACGCTTTCCATGTCCTTGGCGAAATCGAACATGACGGGGATGGTGCGCAGTGCGCGGAAGATGCCGCCGATGCCGGTGGTGTCGGCGATGGTCTGGCGGAGGCCGTATTTCTTCGGGATCTCGAAGTCGATTACGGTAGAGGGCTCATAGCCGCCGACCTGAATGGCGTTGACTACATAGTTTGCGCCTTTGAGGGCGGCTTTGCGCTGCTTTACGCCGAGGTGGGCGGTGATCTTGGCGCGGCCCTTGTTCATGTTCTTGTTGAGGGTATCGACGACCTTCTTGGACTCGCGAAGACGCTTGGCGTCGATATCATAGAGGGCGATGTGTGAATCCTGAAGCGCTGGTGTGAGAAGAGAGTCGCCCAGGATGTTTTTTACGAAAACTGTGCTGCCTGCTCCCATGAATGTGATTTTGGCCACGATGTTCCCCTTATTTTTCTGTTAAGTGAAATTGAAAGATAGACTCAAGCTTCATGCCTTGACTCTACACGCTCACGGTCTTCGTTCAACTGGCGGATTGTGATACTTATTAACAATTTGTGATATGAGTTTACCTCAATTCAAAAAATCATTGGGTTTGACTACCCGAAGATTATCCATAAGATTTCAGTAACGGAGGAATTGCATGAGCGAGTGGGGATGGAAACCGAAAGACGCCGAGTCGACCAGACTCCTTTACGAACCTGGCAACTGGGGGGATATCCTCAAAGCCGGATGGGTCGACATTGCCACTGCATATATAGCAAAAAACGCAGGGCCTTTTCGCTATCTCGATCTTTTCGCCGGGGCCAGAACCTATCCTGTCACGAAAAAAACGGCCGACAGATACC
>JAFGWW010000339.1 GCA_016936955.1 Planctomycetota bacterium
GCGGACCGGCCTCGTCGTATCCGGCCAGATTCGCCCGCCAAAGGATAACGAAAATTACTTCGCCCTGCTCAGGGTTGAGGGCATCAACTTCGAGGAGCCGGAAACCCTCAAGGAAAAGACGGTCTTCGAAGACCTCACTCCTCTCTTCCCGGAAGAGCGGCTTATTCTCGAGCACGACCCCAGTGAATGGTCAACCCGTATTGTCGACCTAGTCATGCCGATCGGCAAGGGGCAGCGCGCCCTCTTTGTCGCGCCTCCTCGTACCGGTAAAACCGTACTTCTGCAACAGGTCGCAAACGCGATCACCAGCAACAACCCCGACGTCCACCTCATCGTTCTCCTGATCGATGAACGCCCGGAAGAAGTTACCGACATGCAGCGCTCGGTCAAGGGCGAGGTCGTCAGCTCGACCTTCGACGAACCTGCCAGCCGCCACATCACGGTCGCCAACATGGTTCAGGAAAAGGCAAAGCGTCTGGTGGAATACGGCAAGGATGTAGTCATCCTGCTCGACTCGATCACCCGACTCGGCCGCGCCCACAACACGGAAGCGCCCCACTCGGGCCGCATCCTCTCCGGTGGTATTGACGCCACCGCCATGCACAAGCCCAAGCGCTTCTTTGGCTCTGCCCGTAATATCGAGAGCGGCGGCAGCCTTACCATTATCGGCACCGCCCTCGTCGACACCGGCAGCCGCATGGACGAGGTCATCTTCGAAGAATTCAAGGGCACGGGCAACGCCGAACTCCACCTCGACCGCAGACTTATCAACCGCAGGCTTTACCCCGCCATCGACGTCAACCAGTCCGGCACCCGTAAGGAAGAGCGCATCGTCCACCCCGAAGAACTCAACCGCATGTGGCTCCTACGCAAATACCTCAACGATATGAACGTGGTCGACGCAATGGAGTTCCTCCACAGCAAGATGAAGACCCACAAGACAAACACCGAGTTCCTCATGACCATCAAGGTCTAGGTATTCAGTTCAGGAATCACAAAAGGGAGACGCCAGCGCGTCTCCCTTTTTAATTGCGACAAATAAATGCCTAGCTCTCGCGCCTCACGCCGATAGCTATGCACATAATTATCAGTACGGAATATAGCGCAACGCAAACGCCCCACCCGCCTCCATTGCCGTCTCCACTCCAGAGACCGGAAAGCGCTGCGAATGCGTTCGGCATATAGCTCTCTGCACCTGGCACTTTCCCCGTCCGCCCCAACTCTATCTCGCCAACAATAAACTCATATAAGGGCAGCACGAAGAGCAGGCAGCACATGACAGGCAAATACCATCGACCGGCCGCGTGATAAAGCACAACAACAAGAGCGGTAAACACAGCGACCAGCACCGCAACATACCAGATATTCGTCATCTCTGAGTGCGACAGACGATGCACAAAAAACATGGCGGCAATGAAAGGCCCTGCAATAAGGATAATGGATGCCATAGCCTGCGCAAGCATATCTCTGCGCCCGTCGGCTTTTTCAAACCATACCGGGAGAAAGAGAAATATAAAGAGCATTGCCGAAGAGCAGACAAACAGAGCGGGGTCTGAAGAGTGGGGGATCAGGCGCTCAAGGCTTGTATTTACTCCGAGGTAAACCGCGCCGACGACGAGAGAGACCCACGCTATCCATGCGAAGGGAAGCCAGAGGCTGAAGAATTTTCTTTCAGTGGATTTTGACGCCGGAGATCTGGACATGAAAATATTACCTGTCCTGCGGGAACTGGAATCCGGGAACCTTTGTCCTTACGTCGAGCGAGACGCCGGGGATGCTCGCGAAATCACGAGCCACCAGATTTCGGAGCATGGCGAGCTTTTCGCTGCTGAGCATCTCGTCCGGATATTCGCCGGAATTATAGGTGCCCCAGCGAATAGTTACCCCCGCCTCGGTTTCTATGTCCACGCGCGGCCGCTTCTTCACCCTGCGGCTGAGACGATTGAGGAAAGAACCTCCGTGAACCAGAAGCTTTTTCACTTCTACATCCTCGGAGAGTGGAGACACCTGAATGGTGCGGTAGATTCCGAGCGCGTCCTGCACGCCGCTGTCCTGCCACACGCTTCCGGGCATGGAAGGGCGCTTGCCGATAGCATCGGAGGTGGTGCCAATTATTACGGGCAGGCTGGCGTCCGGTCTGGCCTTGCCGGGAACATTAAGAAAGACGCCGTCCTCGTCCACAGTCCAGTAATATGAACCCTGCTTAACATAAGCCGCAGGCTTACGGATAATAAACTCGACGGCTAGGGTATTCGGAAAAACGCGCTTCATGGTGCAGACACGCTTCACCCACGAACTGTTGCCGTAAACGCCGCGAAGATCGGAGAGCAGGAACGGATCGAGAAGGCTTCGGCCCGAGGCTTGTTTCCCGAGACGCTCAACCTCACGGACAGCTTCGGGGCAGAACTCCTTCGAGTTGGAGAGAGAGAGGGTTTCGCCCGCAATTATGAAACGGGGGTTTTTCAGCGCATAACGCCAAAGCTCGTAACTTCCAATACCGGCAAGGATGAAAATCAGGCAGAGCGGCAATGAACGTGTTATCGCGACAATGCTACGTGCAGCAAAGTCGCTTAACTTGTCAAGCCAACCTGTCTTTTCTTCCGCTTTTGCGCGGGTCTGTCTCGCCATGCCGTATCCTGTTGTGAGTCCCTATATATTTATTTAACGGCCAGATGGCCAATATTCTTTACTTACCGTCCGGGTGCGGTTTCTTTCAACATTTCCCAGCACGCTGCAATCCCATAACCATAATCCTCGAGACAAGTTCCGCGAAACCAAGCCCATCCTCTTTCGCCGCCATCGGCAGCAGGCTGTGGGAGGTGAAACCTGGTATTGTGTTGACCTCAAGAATCATGGGGCCGTCCTCGGAAAGTATTACATCCACCCTGCCAAGATGCTCCACCCCAAGAACCGTGCACACGTCAAGGGCAAGCTCCTGAAGATGCTGGCTCATTTCCCCATCAAGCGGCGCAGGACATAAGTATGAAGTATCGTCGTCATGGTACTTCGCCTGATAGTCGTAAAACTCGCGCTTGGTTTTGAGTTCAATTACTGGCAAGGCTTTTCCACCGAGAAAGCCGATAGTCAATTCGCGCCCTGAGATAAAATCCTCGATCATGGCCTCCGAATCGACGGCAAAAGCTGCCTCAAGCGCGGCATCTGTTTTTGAGGAGTCGGTGACAATTGTCGTGCCTACCGAGCTGCCACGACTTACCGGCTTGACCACGAAAGGCGTTTCAAAATGACAAACAGACATCTTCTCGCGGGCATCGCCCATGCCGCAGGCCGCAATCCAGTTCGCCACAGGCAAGCCCGCTTTTTTAAGCTCAAGTTTTGATAGATGCTTGTTCATGGAAAGAGCGCTCGCGGCCGAACCGCTGCCGGTAAAAGGCATTCCCATATCCTCAAGAATCGCCTGCACCCTGCCGTCCTCGCCAAACTCTCCGTGAAGGGCAATAAAGACAGCGTCACAATCGAGTGCCCTGATCTCGGATTCGTCACCCGAGACGTCAAGCATCGACGCCTTCCACCCAGCATCGAGCAACCCCTGCGTAACAGCTTTTCCGCTGACAAGGGAAACCTCGCGCTCAGCCCCCACGCCGCCGCAGAGCACGTTTACTTTTATCTCCGGCACAACATATTCGTTCAAAGCCACAGTTCTATCTCCAAGTGCAAATCAATGCCGTATTTATTCTTTACCTCTTCACGAATTTCGCTTATCAGGCTGCGGACATCATCGCAGGTCGCGTTGTCGCGGTTAACAATAAAGTTCGCATGCACATCGCTGACCGTCGCTCCGCCGTAACACCTGCCCTTCAAACCGCATTTGTCGACAAGCATTCCGGCCGGATACTGGGCAGTATTCTTGAAGACGCAACCGGCGGTACGCTGGTCGACTGGCTGGCTCTCCTGTTTCGCTTTCCGGAAACTTTGCATATTGTCCAGAATCTCTTCCGGCTCACCAAGGTTGAGAGAGAGCACAGCCTCGGTGATTATGATATCACCCAGATTACTCCAACGGTACGAGAAGCGCAACTGGTCGTCTTTCATCAAAATTTCGCGACCGGACAGATCGTAGCCTCTTATCTGCTCCACGAAAATCCCGATACCATGGACAGGGCTTCCGGCGTTCATCCGGATGGCTCCGCCGACCGTTCCGGGAATGCCCGCCATATCCTCAAGGCCCGCAAGTCCCGCGTCAGCGCACTTACGCAGGAAAGCCTGCAGCGGCATGGCGGCGCCGACCACGACACGGCGCTCGTCAAGTTTATTGAAGCAGGCAAAC
>JAFGWW010000340.1 GCA_016936955.1 Planctomycetota bacterium
GGGCGATGGCGTTTACGCGCACATTGGCGGCGGCCATGTGAACCGCGAGCCAGCGGGTGAAGTTTTCGATAGCGGCCTTGGCGGCGGAGTAACCGCCGACCTTGGTCAGGGGCTGAATACCGGACATGCTGGAAATATTAATAATATTGCCGGCCTTGCTCTCGACCATATCCTTGGCGAAAACCTGGGTGGTAATGAAGGTGCCGATGAAGTTGAGGTCGAAGACGAACTTGAAACCTTCCGGATCAAGCTCGAAGAAATTGGGGTGGAGGTCTTCAAGGACATTGACGCCAGCTGTGGTGGCGTCCTTGGAGTTGCCGCCCGCGCCGTTGACAAGGATATCGATCTTGCCGAACTCGGCCTTGATCTTTTCGTAGGCAGCCTTGTTTTCCTCAACGCTCAGGGCGTTGCAGCTTATACCGATGGCGGTGCCGCCAGCTTCGGTGATCTGCTTGACGGTAGCGTCGGCCTTCTCCTGCCTGCGGCTGAGAACCGCGACATTGACGCCGAGATCGGCCAGTGCGCAGCACATCTCGCTGCAGAGGATTCCGCCGCCGCCGGTGACGACCGCGACTTTGTCTTTAAGATTGAAGAGGCTTTCAAGTGTGTAGCCCATGCCTGTCCCTTTCGCAATAATGATAGAAATACATCCTGTTTATTCCATAAAGCCTATCCGAAACCGGGGAATGGTCAAGTAGAAGGATTTTATTTGGCCTTATCTGCATAAAACCTCCCCACAGCCGCCACCGCCCGCTAATTTTCACCCAAGGGCGCAGACCCCATATACGACGACGGCACAGCCCAAAAGGGATCTCAGGCTCAAAATTACCGTTCTTGACGGGGAGCCGTTACATTATTACAATATACCAGCTAATAACAGTCGGTATTCCTTTTGGCAAACGGGATTTAGAAGGGGGTCAACATGCCAGAAACGGGCGAACAGGTCAAGGGATCGGCGGCACAGGAAAACACTCAGGGAGCAGCGGAGCAGACCAAGGACCGCAAAGACATTCTCAATACTCCGCAGCCTGAAGCGGAAGAGATGGACCAGCTCATCAATAAGGGCCTTACCGCCCACAACACGATCAGCTTCCTCACCGTCCTGAGCATACTGGTCATCGGGCTTGGCGTGCTGTATTTCAAATTCGACAAATTCGCGCCGGGACAGTCATACGCTGACAAGCTACAGGTGATGATAGACACCCAGTCGGACAAGGATTTCCGTGCCTACCGCTTCGGTGACGACGTCTACCGCCCAAACTGGCCCCTCAACCTCTACAAGAAAATCAGGAGCGAGATCTTCCTCGTTTCCCTCCTGGTGCTCGTTATCTGCGCGGTCTTCATCTATATTGAAAAAGCCAAGATGCGTCGCAACGACATCCTAGTGTATCGCGCCATGGCGCGGGAGGTCGAGAAACTTCGCCTGCGCATCAAGAAACTGGAAGGCGGCGAGAAGAAGGACGAATGACCCCGCGCGACAGTAAGTTGCATGGATCATGATTCAACTTTCTGCGGCATATTCCACAATTTCCAGAACCATGAAAACTCAAGGAGTCTGATCAATGGGCGAACGCTCTTCGCTGGTGCCATTTCTGCTTGTGGCCATACTTGTCATAAACATCTTCGGCGTCTACGTCATCGTTGACAGCAACGACATCATGCGCAGGGAACTGGTCCAGCTCAAACAGAAGCTGCAGGACGGAATTGTGGTGAACGCCAACGTCCAGAACGGAGGCGAAACTACAGCTTACGCCCCCGAGCCGACCGTCCCCTTCGCTAACGAGAGATATAGCGACCGCGACGCCGATTACGGCGGCAGGCGCATTATCCAGGTCCAGGCTTTCAGCGGCAACCTCAACAACACCGTGAATAATGACGCCGCGTGCAGCATGGTCTGGAGCATCTGCACCGAGAGCCTCGCCACCCGCGATCTTGACGACCAGCTCGAATGGCTTCCCCAGCTCGCAGAAGGCTGGAAGATCAGCCCTGACGGGCTGGAGTTCACCTTCACCCTGCGCAAGGGCGTATTGTGGCAGCCGGTAACCGACCCCATCACCGGCAACAGGATCCCCGCAACCGAACTCACTTCCGACGACTTCCGTTTCTACTTCGAGGTCCTAAAAAACGAAAACGTCCACTGCGGCCCCATCCGTTCCTATTATGAAGACATGAAAGACCTAAAGGTAATCGACAAATACACCTTCACCGTAGTCTGGAACGAGCCTTATTCGATGGCCGAGAATTTCACCATGGGCCTCAGCCCCCTGCCCCGCCATTACTATCAGCCGGACAAAAAACTCTCGCCTGAGGATTTCGCCCGAGAGTTTAACGAATCCCTGCGCAACCAGGCCTTCACCGGCGTCGGCCCCTACCGCTTCGACCACTGGGACAAGGACCGCAAGCGCATCATCCTGAAACGTTGGGAACGCTATTACGGCCTGCGCCCGCATGTGGACACCATCGTCCTGCGCGAACAGAAAGAGGCGGAGGTGGCGCTTATCGACTTTGAAAAAGGGCTTTTCGACGTCATCGACATTGAGCCGTCGAAATGGCACAAACGCACCGCCGCGCCGGAACACCCGGAGTATTACACCGTCACCCCCAACCCTGAAACCTATCAGGCCGACTCAGTCGCCTACGATAAGAAGAAGAAGCACGGCCTGATCGAGAGCGACCACAAGTTCGAGAAATACATGACCCCGAGTTCGCTCTGGCGCTATATCGGCTGGAACATGCGCAAGGATATATTCAAGGACAAGGAGGTGCGCATCGCCCTCACCCACCTTATCGACCGCAAACGCGTGATTGACGACTGCTTCGAAGGACTGGCCCGCGTACAGACAGGCCCCTTCGTTCCGCAGAGCGGGTATTACAACCACGACATCAAGCCCTGGCCATTCGATATCGAAGAAGGCAAGCGCAGGCTTGAGGCCGCCGGATGGAAAGACACCAACGGCGACGGATGGCTCGACAAGGATCTCGATGGCGACGGGCTTAGCGATCCGTTCAAGTTCACAATCAGCATCAGCAACAACCGCCCAGTATTCGAGAAGATCTCCCAGATCATCAAGAACGATTTTGCCAAGGCGGGAATCGAGGTCAACATCAAGACCATGGAGTGGGGCCCCTTCCTCGAAGCGATCAACGACCGTAAATTCGACGCCTGCATCCTCGGCTGGGTCGGCGGCCTTGAGGGCGACCCCTATCAGGTATGGCACAGCTCGCAGGCAGACACCCCGAACGGCAGCAACTTCGTGGGCTTCAAGTCGGCGGAGGCGGACAAACTCATAATGAAAGGGCGCAAAGAGATGGACAAGAAAAAGCGCTTCCTCATCTACCGCCGTTTCCACAAGCTTCTCCACGAGGAGCAGCCTTACGCTTTCCTCTGCAACCCCATGGACCTCTCAGCGATGGACCGCCGTTACCACAACGTAAGGTTTTACGAGGTGGGCAGCGACAGTAACCTCCAGTGGGTTCCCGAGGCCGAGCAGAAAGAAGTCCCCTAATCCGCCACACAACACGGGAACCTTAGCCCCATGCGCACCTACATAATAAAGCGAATCCTGCTTATCATCCCCACGTTATTCATCATTACGGTGATGAGTTACGGGATGATGCGACTCGCCCCCGGCGACCCCATGCAGGCCAGCCAGGGCAACCTCCTCGGCGGCGGCGCCGAGATGCGCGAGGGCGAGAGCAAGGCGGCGGAAGCGTTCAAGAAATACTACAACCTCGACAAACCGTGGTATGTCGGCTAC
>JAFGWW010000341.1 GCA_016936955.1 Planctomycetota bacterium
CGGCATGACGGTTCTGCTTCTGGTTATGCCAACCCTCGTCCAGTCGATGGAGGGGATGCTTTCGAGAATGGTTCTGGATCTCAAGGACCTTTTTACGGTTTAACGGTTTTGTAAGGGACGCCGATGCCTGGTGACGAATCCGCCGGTGAACGGACAGAAGAGGCGACGCCGAGAAGGCGGCAGAAAGAGCGCGAGCGCGGTCGCGTGGCCAAGAGCCGCGACCTCTCGGCTGCTCTCGTCCTTCTGGGTGGCATGCTTCTCCTGAAGTACGGCGGCCATGTCATGTTCAGCAATATCTTCGCCGGAACGAAGAACTGCATCGGCGAATTCATGGGGAGCAAGCTGACCCCCGAGCGGTTGGAGATCGGCCCGTATTTTCTGGAATGGCTTTACTGGACGGTTTTGTGTGCCGGGCCTTTTATCGGCGGGATCATGCTGGTTGCTTTGGCGGTGAATTACGGCCAGACCGGTCTTATCTTTTCGTGGGAGCCTTTGACCCCCGATCTGAACAAGCTTAATCCGGTGAATGGAGTGAAGCGCCTTTTCGGATTGCGGAGCTGGATGACCCTTGTCTTTAACTGCATGAAACTCATGTGCGTGGTTGCGGTTGCATATATGACCATAAAAAGCGAGCTGCCCAAAGCGATTCTCCTAACCTCAGCAGATCCCGGCCCGATCTTCTGGCAGGGGACCGACTCGGTCGCGACCATGGGCATCCGTTTGGCCCTGCTTTTTCTGGTGCTCGGTATCTTCGATTTCGGATACCAGATTTACCAGTTCAATCAGGACATGATGATGACCAAGCAGGAGGTCAAGGAAGAATACAAGGAGATGGACGGCGATCCGCAGATCAAGGCCAAGCGCAGGCAGATCCAGCGCCAGCTCGCGATGCAGAGGATGATGCAGGAGGTTCCGCAGGCCGAGGTTGTGGTGAGGAACCCGACCCACTTCGCGGTCGCAATCAAGTACAAGCCAGACATGCCCGCGCCAATCGTTGTTGCCAAGGGTGCGGACCATGTGGCGAAGCGGATCATTGATCTTGCCATCAAGAATAACGTTCCGGTCTGGCAGGCGCCTTCGCTTGCCCGGCAGCTTTTCAAGGTTGAGCTTGAGGATCAGATCCCGGCGGCGCTCTTTCCCGCCCTCGCCGAGGTTCTGTCCCATGTTCTCAAAGGTGATAAATTGGCTCAGTATCGGCGCGCGCTGAAGAATGCGGCAGCCTGATCCTGATTTTACGTTTTGTTAGGTTGAGAGACAGTTATGCCTGAAATCGCAGCTTACAGCGGAAAAGCACGCGATGCCTTCATGCATCACTTTAACCAGAGTCGCGATCTGCTGGTGGCGGTTTTCGTCGTCGGCGTGCTCGCCATTCTGTTTATTCCCCTGCCGGAGTGGGCCATGGACCTGCTGCTGGGAATTAACATAATGCTCTCGCTCGTTCTTCTCCTGACCACGTTCTACGTCGCCAAGCCGATCGACTTCAATACCTTCCCGTCACTGCTGCTGATGGCGACCCTCTTCCGGCTTTCGCTCAATATTGCAACCACAAGGCTTATTCTCGGCCGCGCCCACATTGCGGGAAGCGAAGCGGCGGGGAAACTTATCGACGCTTTCGGCAACTTTGTCAGCGGCGACAGCATCGCCATCGGCCTGACCATCTTCGTTATCCTTATGGTTATCCAGTTTGTGGTTATTACCAAGGGCGCGACGCGTATCGCTGAAGTTGCCGCGCGCTTTACCCTCGACGCCATGCCCGGCAAGCAGATGGCCATCGACGCCGACCTCAACGCCGGCCTGATCAACGAGATCGAGGCGAAGCAGCGCCGCGAAGATCTCCGCGCCCTCTCTGACTTCTACGGAAGCATGGACGGTGCGTCCAAGTTTGTCCGGGGCGACGCCATCGCCGGCATCATCATTACTATTATCAATATTATGGTTGGCCTCATCGTCGGCATGGCGATCCACGGGATGGACTTCGCCACGGCCGGCAAGGTCTTCACCACCCTGACCATCGGCGACGGTCTGGTCAGTCAGGTTCCGGCTTTGCTGGTCAGCGTCGGCTCCGGTATTCTCGTTACCAGAAGCGCCACCACTTCCAGCTTCGGCGAGGATGTTCTGGGTCAGCTCTTCAGCCAGAAGAAGGCTCTCGCCATCGCCTGTATCCTCCTTACAATGCTCGGCTTTACCGGGCTTGTGGGCGGTCCTTTCCCGTCCTGGCCTCTGATTCTCGTGGGCATGGGTTGCGGCCTCTCGTGGTATATCAAGGGACAGGCCGGGGGCGTGTTGGAGCAGAAGAAGCGCGAGGCTGCAGAGGAAAAGGCGGCGGAGCAGCAGGAGAAAGCCGCTTCTCCCGAGAAGGTGGAAACCTATCTACGCGTGGATCCGATGGAACTCGAAGTCGGTTACGGGTTGGTGCCGTTGGTTGACGTGAGCCAGTCGGGGCAGGGCGGCGGCGGGCTTCTGAGCCGCGTACAGATGATCCGCCAGCAGATGGCGATCGAGCTCGGCATCATCGTTCCGCCCATCCGCATCCGCGACAACATCCAGCTTAATGCAAACGAGTATGTCATAAAAATTCAGGGCAGCCCCGTCGCCAGCGGTAGCGCGGAGCCGGATAAATATCTGGCCATGGATTCCGGTATGGCGACCGAGCCGGTGGAAGGGATCGAGACCACCGAGCCCGCCTTCAACCTGCCAGCCGTATGGGTGACCGAGGGCAACCGCGAGAAGGCGGAGCGCTCAGGTTACACCGTGGTCGACGCCGAAACTGTCGTTGCCACCCATCTGACCGAGATCATCAAGAGCCGCTCCCACGAACTCCTCACTCGCGAGGAGGTCAGACGTCTTCTGGATAACGTGCGCGAACAGTCGCCCAACCTTGTCCAGGAAGTGGTGCCCGACCTTCTCTCTCTCGCGGACGTGCAGAAAGTGCTGCAGAATCTTCTGCGCGAGCGGGTATCGATCAGGAACCTTCCCGCGATTCTCGAGGGTCTCGGCGACCTCGGCCGCAGGACGAAAGATCCGGACATCCTTACAGAATACTGCCGCAACTCCATGGGGCGTTGGCTCTGTAATGAATTTTCCGAGGACGGCAAACTCTATGTGGTGACCCTCGATCCGAAACTGGAAGACGTCATCAACCAGCACATCGAGCACACCGACGGCGGTTCCTTCCTCTCCCTGCGCCCGGCGGTGAGCCAGAAGGTGGTGGGGGCGATCTCCGAGGAGGTGGCGCGGCAGCTTCAGGGCGGGCACAACGCGCTCCTCCTGACCAGCCCGCAGATAAGGAAACATGTGAAGCGCATGACCGAGAGCTCTCTGTCCATGCTTACGGTGATGAGCTATAACGAAATTCTTCCCGATTTCAATGTCGAGAGTCTCGGCATGGTGTCGGTTAATATTCAATAATGGTGAATGATGAGCGTTAACGAGCAGATTAATTCAGGTATCGGCAACGGACAGGACGGGGAGACCTTCTCCTTCCGCGGCCGCACCACCGCTGACGCGATGCAGAAGGTGGTGCAGAAGCTCGGTAAGGATGCGTTCATCATCGAAAAGAAACAGGTTCGCGGCAGCAAGGGCAAGGGTGGGCTTCTTGGCGGGCTGCTTGGCGGGGACGACGAGTTTGTGGAAATCATCGCAAGCTCGGCCCTTCCCGCTCCGAAACAGGAGCAGCCCAAGGCCAAAGTCAGCTTGCTTCAGAAGACGTACTGCAATCTTCCTCCGCGCGAGGAATTTGCGCCGAGGCCGTCCGCTTCTTCGGCGGACGAGCTGCCATCAATTGAGAAAGCGGGCAGGGGGCTTGCTGCCCAGCTTGACGAGATCAAGAACGCTTTGCAGAAACAGATGAGCAGCGAGCTTGAGGCCTTTGTCGCCATGCAGGCGCGGGGCGGGATGCCGGCTGTCTCTGACGCCCTGCTTGCCGAGTATCGCGGGATGATCGAGAACGACGTGGCGGCCGACGTGGCGCGGCAGCTTGTGGAAAACCTTAACCGTGAGATTCCCGGCGCCAAGGCCGCGAGCAAGGACGCCGTCCGCGAAGCCCTTTGCGAAGCCGTATCTAGAACCATCGACGCCGCCGGCCCGATTACCTTGAAAGAAGAGGGCCCGACCGTAGTCGCCATGGTCGGCCCCACCGGGGTTGGCAAGACGACCACGATGGCGAAGATCGCCGTCGAGTTCGTATACAAACGCAATCTGCGGGTGGGGATTATAAACGAAGACGTGCGCCGTCCCGGGGCCGAAGCGCAGCTCCGCAACCTGTCCCAGCTTCTGGGCGTGCCTGTTCATGCGGCCGAAGGGCCAGAGAGAGGGGCCGAGGCGCTGCGCCAGATGAGCGATATGGATCTTGTCCTGATCGATACCGCCGGGCGCGTACCGAGCGACAAGGCATCGCTTGACGAACTCGCCCTCTTCCTCAGGGCGGTGGGGGCGGACGAGGTGCATCTGGTAATCTCCGGAGACTGCTCGCCCCGTTCGGCGCTACAGACGGCGGAGAAATTCGAGCGCATTGAATATAACCGGCTCATCTTCTCCAAGCTGGATGAAGCGGCGAGCTACGGTTTGATCCTTAACGTGGCGGCTCAGGTAAACAAGAAAATGAGCTATGTCACCTCCGGCAGGGAATATATGGAGAGTGTGGTTCCGGCCGAGGGTGGATCCCTTGCCAAGCTGATCTGCGACGGCCGGGATGAAACGGCGAATGGCGGGAGGGGCAGGCCGTGGTAAAAAAACTCTCGACCCTCTTCGCTTTTCTCGCCCTCGCTCTTTTTGTGGGCGCATGGGTTGTGCACAAGGAGATTCTCGGGAATCCCGTTATGGAAACCAACGAGTTTCTCTTTGCATGCGCGGTTGTGGTGCTTGTGTTCTGGGTTATCGGCATCGTCTACTCGCGCCTTGGGGTCGACCTGATTCAGGAAATCATCAAGGAGGCCAAATCGCGCGAGGAAGAGAGACGCCACCGTGCCCGCAAGCGTTATGAACAGGCGCTTGGCGATGAGAACGGCGAGGATGCGGAAGGCGAAACCGGGGTGTAGACGACGGGAAGGGTCGTCTTTAAATAGATATGGCAAGCAATGGGGGGGGAAGGGACATGACAGACGTTTTGATTGATATCGACTGTTACGGCCCGTTATCTGTCGAAGAAGAGATGGCCATGATATGGGAAGGGTACTCAAGAACGCGAGACCCCGACCTGCGCGACAGGCTGGTGGATCATTACTACTATCTTGTGGCCATGACCATTGATTCGATGGACGGGGATTTACCTGCGAGTCTGGATATGGATGAGGTTTTCAGATGGGGCAGGCTCGGTCTTATCGAAGGGGTTATGCGGTTCGCTCCGTGCAGGGGCATGGATTTCGAGCCGTTTTGCATAAGCTATATTCGCCGCTCCATCTTGGGCGATATGGCCAGCTTCTGCTGCGGGAAAGCGCGCCGTCATTCCGACCGGCTGCGGCGGGTGCTGGCCTCCAACGACTGATTTTTTAGGGCGACAGATCCTTAAGAAGGACTGGCGGAAAGGAGTTTTTTATGAGAAAGACAGAGTATTACGGGCCTGAGTCAAAACTCACGGAAACAGAGGTCGAAGCCCTGTGGGTGACCTATGTGGATGAGCGTGACAACGACACGCGGGATCGGTTGATCGAGTATTACATTCCGCTGGTCTACCAGACGGCGGAGCGAATGGCGAAAAACCTTCCGAGCTTTGTCGATGTGAACGACCTGATCCAGGCGGGCATGATCGGACTGATCGACGCGATCAAGAAGTTCGAGCCTGATCGCGATATCAAGTTCTCGACCTACTGCTGCATGCGCATATCCGGCTCCATCCTTGATGAGCTTCGCCGCCTCGACTGGGCGCCGCGTCTCGTGCGTTCACGCGTCAACCAGCTTGAGCGGAGCAAGGAAGAACTCGAATCAGCCCTCGGTCGTAAACCGACGGACGAGGAGATTGCCGATCACATGGAGCTGACCCGCGACCAGTACGAGGCCCTGATAAAAGAAGTGCAGGTCAAGAGCATGATCAGCCTTGACCGCAAGTGGGACGAGGACGACGATCACGAACTCGGGCAGATGGACATGATCGCCGACAAGACCGCCATTGACCCCCACGAAGAACTCGAACGCTCCGAGCTCCGCGATGTCGCCATCCGCGGCCTCTCCGAGAAGGAAAAGCTGGTGCTTGTCATGTATTACTATGAGAACATGAGCCTCAAGGAGATCGGCGCGGTGCTCAATCTCTCCGAGAGCAGGGTATGCCAGATCCACGCCCAGACGCTGGAATTCCTGCGCAAAAAGTTTACCCATCATGAAAATTCGACAACCGCAAGTATTTAAGTGCTGCTGAAGATTTTTACAAATTGTTACGACATCGTTGATTGTATATACGGAAGGAGTTGGTTTTATTAAGTAACGCTCAAGTTTGACCACCGGCGTTCGAAGATGTACTATAAAGATAGATGTGGATGTCTTTATATTACCACGGATGGTGAAAAAAGATGAGTTTATTCAATATGCAGGACGGAGTCGTGAAGTCCTCGCTAGTTCAACAGGTACAGCATCGTGCGGCCGAGGTGGGCAAGGTTCATCAGGCCACAATGGTTACGCAGAGTCAGGAGCAGGCCCGCATGGCGGATGAGGTTGTGCTGCAGACCCATCAGGCCGAGGGCGGAGAGGTTCGCGCCGACGAGGAGAATACCGAAAACGGCCAGCGCCAGCAGAAGCGCCGCAGGGGGCAGGGCCAACCGGATGAGGCCGATAATGGGGAAAATGATTCCGGCGAGCATGGCGAATCCGGTCCGCATCTAATCGATATAACCATTTAAGTTAAGTTTCTGTTAGGCCAGATAATGCCGCATATCCCGCGTTTTTATAACATTAATACACATCAGCCTTTTGTAAAATAGCTCCGATAACACACCTTCCTCACTTTTCTCTCAAGACCGATAAATATTAGTGCCGATAAAGAATTATCAGGCGTTGCCATTTTCCGGGCTTGTGTTTCCGGGAGATAGCCTGTGATAGCCGGTTTCCGGCACGCGCGCATTTATGGGCCATTTTAAGGACAGGTCGGTCGATAGATCTGCAAGATAATTCATTTTGCAGCCCAAAACATATCGGCGGCCAAACAGCGAGGGGGAGTAAGTGTCTGCTCTCAACGATATCAAACATGCAGCGATAGACGAGTTTCTCGGATACCTGACGACCGAGCGTAACATGTCCTCCCACACGATAAGGAATTATGGCGTAGACCTCAGCCAGTTCTATGCCTACCTTCTCGAGAGCGGGGAGGGTGACGGCTTCCCCGGCGGTGTGAGCCACCTCTCGGTGCGTAACTTCATGGGATGTCTCGACGACAAGGGCCTCTCCAAGCAGAGCGTGGCCCGGAAGGTCGCGGCCCTGCGGAGTTTTTACAAGTTCATGATGAAGCGCGGCATGGTTGATTCCAACCCGGCCATGTCTGTCCGCACCCCCAAGCTAGACAAGAAACTTCCCTCATTCCTCACCATCTCCGAGGTGGAAAAACTTCTCGAAGCTCCCGAAGCCAACACCTTCACCGGTTGCCGCGACAAGGCTATTCTTGAATTGCTCTATAGTGCCGGATTGCGTACTTTCGAACTCGTCGGCCTCAACGGCGACGACCTCGATTTCGACAGGCAGGTTCTGCGCACCAGAGGCAAGGGCATGAAAGACCGCATCAACCCCATTGGCAAATATGCCATGGCCGCCCTCAACTGTTATATCGATATGAAGAACGCCCATCCCGACCGTATGCGTTTCGATAAGGACGCGCTCTTCCTTAATTTCCGCGGCAAGCGCCTGACCACCAGAAGCATTCGCCGCATGCTTGCCCATTATATCAGCCACAGCGGCCTTCCGTCTTCCGTATCCCCGCACACCCTGCGCCACTCTTTCGCGACCCATCTTCTACAGCGCGGAGCAGACCTGAGGGTTGTGCAGGAGCTTCTCGGGCACGAAAATATTTCGACCACCCAGATCTATACCCACATAACCGATGCCCAATTGCATCAGGTTTACGAGCAGGCCCATCCGAGGGCCGAGACCAGTATCGAACCCGAATTCGATATCGTGCCGGAGGCGAAAACCGCCTGAGAACGGGTTCTATTGCCGGAGACTCTATGTCGGATAGTGATTACGCAATACGGGTTGTCTTCCGCGGTGTTAGGGGGAGCTATCCCGTCCCTGGTGCCGGTACGTTAAAGTACGGCGGCAATACCACATGCCACGAAGTTCTGGCCGGTGGGCACAGGATAATTCTCGATGCAGGCACCGGAATTATCGGCCTCGGCAGCGAGATCATCCGTGAACATATCAAGACCGGAGAGCCGGTAAACGCGTGCCTCTTCTTCTCCCACGTCCACCACGATCATACATTCGGGCTACTGTATTTCAAACCCGTATATTTCAAGAGCTCGCACATCACAATAATCGGCCCCAAAAATTTTACCGGAAACATAGAAGACCAGCTTCGCGACATTCTCTCCGATCCGTACCACCCGGTGCAGCTGGATGAGATGGGTTTCAAATTCGACATGATCGATGTTGTTGGCGGTGAGTGCCTGCGCCTGGTACCCGGTAGCGAGGTGCCGGTTGTGTCCAAGGGCGGTGAGTGTGGGTCTCCGGATGATGTGATCGTTAAGACCAGCGCCAACTGCCACCACACCAAGCTCGGCGTGCTGCATTACCGCATAGAGCATAAGGGCAAGTCATATGTCTTTGCAACTGACGTCGAGGCTTCGGAAGAGGGGGAGGAGACACTGGTCGAGTTTGCGCGCGGAGCGGATCTGATCGCCCACGACGCGCAGTATAACGACGAGGAATACTATAATGGAAATCCCTCGAAAAAAGGTTGGGGCCATAGCACAATAAAAATGGCCTGCGCCACGGCGAGGCTTGCCGGCGTAAAGCAGCTTGCCCTTATCCATCATGAGCCGGAGCGGGACGATGCGGGATTGGA
>JAFGWW010000342.1 GCA_016936955.1 Planctomycetota bacterium
CAAGGCCGTAGAATTCATTGGCGGACTCGGCGAACCTGCGGGCGTCGTCCTCATCGAAGCGGTGGAGAGGGATGCGCTCGCAATGTTCGTTCTTGCCGGATTTGGTCTTTTCCAAAGCGTAGTGGATTCTCAACTCCGGCTCATCCAACTCCGAGATGTTGTAATCCACCTCTAGGCCGAGCAGGGAACTGGCGTGGATAAGCTTGACTGCGGGCGAGTGGGAGATGTGGATGTGAATCCCCTCTGCCTTTGCCGAAAGGTAACCGTAATCCCTGTCCAGCCTTGCCCGCGATTTTTTCGAATTGCTTTTGAAGAAGTGATAGGCGAGTGCACCCGCCGCCAATACCGGCAAGCATGCAAGGGGCAGCACTTCTTTGAACATCAGCGTTGTGGTGTCCGGGAACTTGTTAATATAAAGAAACGCGCCGAAAAGTACAGCGCAGAGGAGAGAAAAAAAAGCCAGCTGCAAAAATATGGAGCGTCCCTTCCTGCTCAATCCTTCCGGGGTGGCGTGGAGTTCGATAGGGTGTTCGAGTGGTGTGTCAAGCTTTTCTGCTTCACTCATAACGCTCCCTCAAAAACTTCACATGCGCCTCCGCAGTGTTGGCCCCGCTGTATGGCGCAAGCTCCCATGTCTCTTCGAAAGACATGGACTCCCCCGGCTTGAGGTGGCAGTATTTTCCGTGCATCTCAAGTTCAAGAATCGTATCGGCAGGGTTGGTGTCGAGACGCTGGTAGATCTCGGCGAAAGCTTGTTTGGGGTGTATATCCTTAAACGGTACGGGCGTTGATTTTTTGATAAAGAGGTCAGTCTCGGTAAAGCCCGCCATCCATCCGGCCGCGCAGGGGAGGAAGGCTTTTGCGCCGAGGGTGGTGACCCCGTCTTTGAAAAGCGAGGCGTCTGGGTCGAGAGTATAGAATCCGTCGACTATGCGAAAAGGCATGTCCCGGCGGTTGGCGATATCGGTGTCGGCAAAGTTGTAACGGCAGTAATCATCAGGCGTGACGGGGACGTAGGCGCGGCAGGTTCCGTCCATGCGCGTGTTTGACCAGAGATCCCACGCCACCGGCTCGTCGCGGCGGTTTACCGCTTCGGCGCGGTGACGGACGCGCCCGTCATCCAGAAGTTCAACCGTCTTGCTTATCTGCAGGCCGGTGATCTCACTTGCGGGTCCTTGCATGACAATGCGGCTTGCGGTTTGCTCGGTAACCTCATAAGGGGAGAAAGTCAGGCACGGATCTGGCGGCCATTGACTGTGTTTGTTGCGAAGTTTTGTGTTCAGGCTTTGCCGCTGCCACCATGCTGCCTGGGGACCGACCCATATGGTGTGGCCGTAATAGGGCACGAAATCATCGGGGGTGATGGTGGAGGGTGAAGGGCACGGGGGAGGGAAGGCGGCAGTGTCCCACTTTTCGGGAACCGCTTTCAGGATATTCTCTCCGTCCGTTCGCCGCAGAAGCGCCACCCGCCCCCCGACCTGCGGGAGCGCCCCCACCGTTACGCTTTCGTTTTGAAGAATTACAAGATGCGATTCCATATTCGTGTTCGCCATTATTGTATGGTCCTGTAAGTTGTGTCTGGTAACTGTCTGCTTCTTGCAGACGGGTGACAGTTTTTCATATGTATCCGTATCATACATGAAATGTCATCTTTCCCGAAAGGGTATTTTAATGGCGATATGGCAGGCCTTTGGCGCCAAGTATTTATGGGCAAAAAACTTTGCGTGGTCGAAGAATAAGGTGTATTCTTATGTGAGGTTTGATTTCGCGATTTTGTTTCTGCCGCAGGATGCAAGTGTTTGGCTGCACAAGGGGTTGGGGTATGGGGCGGAAGGGTTTCACGCTGGTTGAGCTGCTTGTCGTGATCGGCATAATCTCCATTCTTGCCGCTCTGCTTCTTCCCGCCTTGCAGCAGGCACTGAACTCGGCGCGCATGGCCGCGTGTTCCAGCAATATCAAACAGATCGGCGTGTCGGTGGATACGTATACCGGCGATTACGACGATTACTATCCCGTCGATTACACTAACTTCATCGCTAATCAGGGGCGTAGTTATATCAACAGCAGCGGCGATCAGGCCTCGCTTCCGCCCGCAGATTCGGCATTTCCCAACCGTTATCTCTTGCAGATGCTGCGCGGATACATGGGCGATGATGATATGAGTGGCACCCAGGTTTATGCCGCCCACGCCTGCCCGTCCGCGACCTCGAAAGCGCGGTTGAGCAACTACATAAGCCCCACCAGCCCGGATAACCTTTACAAGCGCGCGAATTATCTTTTCAATATGTATGTCTTCGGCACCAAGGGCAACTGGAGCCAGTATTCGAAGATTCTGGACAGGGCTTACCTTGTGGGGTCCCAGAGGGTGAACATGATCTATCGCCCTTCCAAGGCTTACGCCTTTACCGACGCAATGAGGTATGACGCATCATTGCGCTGGCTTGACGCCGACCGCCTTGCCGGGAGCTCGGCCGGATATTATCCGGAGCAGCTCTCACCCCATGACAACAGGGTAGTACTTGTCTATCTTGACGGGCATGTGGGTTCCATGGAGCGCATCCCGGAGAGATATGTACCGAGTGAGATTACGGAATACATTTTCTGGAGCACCTCGAAATTTCCTGACAAGGGCATCATCTTCTTCAATAAGCTCTCGAACCAGTTGAAGTGATCAGGGCAATCCCCAACAGAAAAATCCCGCCGGGAGAAGGGCGGGATTTTTTTATCCATTCTCTGTTCTGATTGTCTGGGCAGCCGCCGGTTTTGCGCTATAACTGTTCAAGATAAATGCGCAAGGCTCTGGCCATGTCGCGCCCGAAAGCTTTGGCCGATTCGGAGGAGACGGTGGCGCCGCTCGCTTCGGCGTATGGTACCTCAAGGGTTGTGGCGTGGACTATTCCGGGGATGGAGCGGTAAAACTCGGCGCAGCTCATCTTGTCGCTGTAATTGGCCGCCGTGTTCCACGCCGTCCCGAAAGCCAGGTCGTTTGCCTGCAGGTAGGGTATCTCCCCTGTCCGCACCTCTTCCAGAATTTTTCCGAAAGCGATCTGTTCCTGCCAGATGTTCTCGTTGTTGCAGCCGACCTGATAGATGACTTCGTTGTGCTCGCCCCGGAGCCACGGGCAGTGCATGTCGATGGCGGAGCGGAGTTTTCCTTTTGCCCAATCCGTGGCGAAAGATTTTAGGGCCCGGGTTTCGGGGTAGATGCCCTCCTTCTCGCCGTAATCGCGGTTGTGGTCGTGGGGGGTGCGCCCCTTGCCCTGATCGCCGTCCTCGACACCGTCCTTGTCCATAAAGGGAACGGCGGCGAACTCGACATTGGCGCGCAGCCAATTTCCATCCTCGCTTTCTCCGAGAACGGTTTCGAGCAGACCCTCAAGCGACCACGTGGCCATCATCTCGCAGCAGTGGTGGCGGGAAGAGAGAAGCACCCTGTGGGCGGGCTCGCGGTCGATGCAGCCGATGTGCAGCAGTTCCACCGCGCGGCCTTTTCGCGAGGTGCAGAGAATTGATTTCCGCAGGGCGGGGTTGTTCTGATGGCGATCGAGAAAACGGTTCAGATCGGATTCTAGGTAAGGGACGGAGACACAGAACCAGACCTCTTTTTCATCCGGCCCGAAGGAATAGGAAAAATTGCGCCAGTCGTTCGCGACCGTCTCCAGTCCGAGCCATTTCCAGCTTTCCCCCCGGTCAGTGCTGAAGCACGGGCCCTTGAGGCCGATGGGGCCAACCACCCCGGTAAAGCGGAAGGATATGGTTCTGCCTTCACCGCCGCAGACCCGGCACTTCCAGTAAAACCAGTCGCACCCGGTGTCGCGCATGTCCTGCTGCAGAAAGACCTCGACCCCTTTCATATCGTCGATGATGATGTTCCCTGCCGGGATGTTTGCGTCTACCGTGAGTTGTGCCATGCCATGCCTCCGGGTAAAGATTGCGGATAAGGATAAATCGGGTAATGGTGTGAAGTATATCGCCCAGCGCCGTTTAGGCAACTTCACTGGCCAAGTTTTTCGAAATTATCTGCGTTTTTTTGTGGATCGTGTATGCTCACAAAAAAAGCCCCGTCCTGAAGACGGGGCAGATTCTGTACGGCTTTGCTTTTTTTTTTAAAACTAGCCTTCATACTCCGCATCGCCGAAAGCGAGCATGGGGTAGAAGATATACGGGAAAATTATAAGCCCAATCCCGAATAGCGTGTCTTTTCCGAATACCTTTGCCAAATCCAGAACTACAACTACTCCAATTATAAAACCAATAGGAGGAATGAGGCAAAGTGCTATCCACCAGAGCGGACGACCTACGATCTCCAGCATAACAATTCCGTTATATATGGGGATTAAACATGCCCATCCTGGTTTTCCAGCTTTAGCGAATACCTTCCATACAGAAGCGATCATGAAAATGCCAACAGCAAAAGAGAAAGAAACGCGATCCCAAAAATTATGGCTATAGCAGCGCCTCCACTCTCGCCACCACTAACCGCTTGTGCAATCGACAACATTCATGTTCTCCTTGAATACGATAAATGAAAATAAACCATCCCTGATTAATAGATCAATTCAAATGCTGCGTTTAATATTGTTTTGGTCGCAGGCGGTTCCTTTTGGTGCCGACCTTTGCGGATTATGAAAGACAATATTCGGTTAGCCTGCCTCTATATTGTTTAGTCAAAAAGGCAGCACACTTCAAGGGTTAAATATGCTGGAGCCTTTAAAATAGCCAATTCATATGCCCCATTTATGGGCAGTATGATTTTGATTTGAAACGAAACTACGTTTTTCCTTTCATAATCTTTTGGTTTGCTTTGTGCCCTTTATAAAGGTTGTCATCCTGAGTGAAGCGAAGGATCTTGTTTACTGGCTTATACTTGCAAGCCGTCATCATGAAGATTCTTCACTGCGTTAAGAATGACAAAACGTGAAGCTTTCGCGAAGGGTGCTTTAGCTGATTAATTGGTGCGTCTTTCGGCGCTACCTTACCCGGCAAGGCTGTCTCTGAATGCGGTGGGGCTTTTTCCGGTAACCCTGCGGAAGCGTTTGTTGAAATACTGGAGGTCAGGCAGGCCGACCCGGGCGGCGATGGCCTGGATGGGGGCGTCGGTATTCTCCATCATCTCCCGCGCCCGGTCTATGCGCCGTTCGAGAATATACTGGAGAACGGTCATGCCGAAGCGGGTTTTGAAGCGCCGGGCAAGATAGTTGCGGCTTAACTTCGCCACCGTGCAAAGGCGTCCGATCGGGAGGGGTTCTTCGAGATGTTCTTCTATATGTTCAAGCATGCGGGCGATACCGGTGTCGGCATGGCTGGGGCCGGACTTCAGCAGCGCGTCTTCGCTCTGCCGCGCGAGCCAGAGGATAAAGGCCTGGAAGAGATTCGCCGCCTCCATCCGTCTGAGCCGCGTTTCACGTTCGCTGCTTTCGGGCTGGTTGTGGAGTTGGACAATCTGGCGCAGACGTTCGATGGCGAAAGGCTGGGCTTCGCCGAGGTGCATGTGGAGGGGGAGCGCGACCATGTCACGCCCTGCGTCTGCGGGCAGATGGAAATGGACACACCAGTGCTTGCCGTCATTCTCGAAAAAATACCGCGAGGGCGTCTCGGCGGGAGATATGGTCATGTCGCCAGGCTTGATGCTGAACCGTTCTTTCCCGATTACGATTTCCGTTTCATATAAATAGAGGTGCATGGCGTTGGTGGCGCTGCGATAGGTGATGTTGCCCTGGTCGACCGGGTGGTGCGCAAGAAGCGTTTTGAATATCTCGGGGCGTCCGTTTACCGGGATCCTGAATTTGCGCATGCCTTCCCTTTCGAATTAAGTGTTGTATTTGTACCACTGATAGCGCGATAATTACAATTGAAAACAGGTATCATGTGGGGTATTTTTCAAAATATTACCAGCAGAAAGGAACCACCATGACCCCACGCGAACTTTTTATCGCCGCCCTTGAACGCAGGCCGATCACCGGACGGGTGCCGCACTTCGAGCTCGAGTTTTTCCTCACTATGGAGGCCTTCGGCCGCGTGCATATGTCGCAGCGCCGCTTCCACCAGTGGAACCAGATGAGCGAGAATGAGCGCAGGCTCCACCGCGAGGACGCCGCCGATCTGCAGTTGCAGGCTCTCAGGAAATACGAGTGGGCGGGCATTCTTTACCGTGGCTGCGACGGGTGGAATGACGATGACCTGCGCAAGTCGCTTGAGCATTTCCACAAGCTCTCGGGGCAGGAGTATCTGGTAACCCTGCACGGTGACTCGACCTACTCGCTTCCGAGCGGGGAACATATGATGGACTTCGTGGAGCGCCTCGCCGACGAACCGGAAGAGATGAAGGACGAGGCTGCGCGCAATGTAGACAATGCCCTCGAACGCGGGCGGAAGATGAAGGAGTGGGGGGTGGTAGACGGTTTCTGTCTCTGCTCCGACTACTGCTTCAACGATAACCCTTTTCTCTCGCCCGCCATGTTCGATGAGTTCGTAACCCCTTACCTCAAGCGTCTGGTCGCCGGTTATCGCGAGATGGGTTATTACGTGATCAAACATACGGACGGCAATATCATGCCGATTCTTGATAGCCTGCTGGAAGCCAATCCCCACGCCCTCCACAGCCTCGATCCGCAGGGCGGGGTTGATATGGCGGAGATGAAAAAACGGGCGGGCGACAAGGTATGCCTGATAGGGAACGTTAACTGCGCCCTCATGCAGACCGGCACCGACGAACAGGTTGTGGAGAGCGCCCGATACGCGCTTAACCATGGCATGCCTGGCGGCGGCTACGTCTTCAGTACCAGCAACTGCGTTTATACCGGGATGGATCTTGAGCGTTACGAACTTATCCTCGACGTGTGGCGTAAGGAAGGGAATTATCCGGGTTGATGAGAGGATTTATCCAACCGCAACGTCATCGAATTCCAGATCTTCTCGCACCTTGTCCTGCGCGTCCCTGACGAGGGAGGTTTCGTCCTCCAGTTCGCGGATCGCGTCGCCCATGCGGGAGAGGCTTTCGGTGCGTACTTTGGCCCGGTCGGCCGGTACTTTCCTCTCAATCGGGGACGGCGTTTCGGTAAGCGTGTCGAGGCAGCGGTACATCGCCCCGTAGGCGTGCTGGATCTGGAGAAGTACGCGCGTCCGCTCCGCTTCGAGCTCGCTTATGGAGGCGTCGCCGCCGGTGATGGCTTTACCTGTTCTCTCGTCGATCTGGCAAAGGTTGTCGAAGTGGTTGCAAGCCAGCGACGAGATGCGGTCAACGAGGTTGTCCATGTTGCGGTCGGTGAGGGTCAACTCCTCGTCGTTGTGAAGAATGCTTTCGATGCGTTTCTTGAGAAGGATGAATTTGCCGAAGGCGGTGGCGTAGGTGCAGAAGCCGGAGCTTCGGAGCGAGTTCATTTTAGCGTTGAGGGTTTTGTCCTGATCGCGGTTGTTCTCGGAGATCATATCTCCGATCACCTTCGCCTCGGTCTTTTTCCGGGTTTGATTCCAGTAATGCCACAGGCCCGCGATTCCGGCCGGGATACAGACGGCGGTGGCGAGGGAACCGCCGGCAATTCCGAGTAGCAAGGCGCCGGTGCCGATCAGCCATGTGAGGGGATCATGGAGCCGTGCGAGCTGTATACGGCGGTTGATCTCCTGCCTGTCGAGGGGGAAGGTCGGTTCGAGCTGGAATGGCATTCCGTTCATCGTCGATTCCCTTTATTCCTAATCCTATCCCGCCCCGCAAGCCCAGCCATTATAATGGAAATGCCGGGTTATAATCATGCTGGCATGATGTTTCTTACCGCATTGCGGCGTCGAGGACGGCGCGGACAATCTCTCCCATGCGAGCCATGTGGGCCTCGGTGAGCGTATGGTGGACGAGGAGCATCATGGAGCGTTCGCCAAGTTCGGCCGCCACGGGGAGGCGGACGGAGGGGGCGAATTCTTCATAAGCCTTTTCCAGATAAATCTCGGGGCAGCTTCCCTGTATGCACGGCGCGCCGAGGGAGGAGATGGTATCGCGCACACGGTCGGCCGACCACTCCGCCTTCAACGCCTCCGGATTGAGGAGGGCGTAAAATTTATAGTAAGAGTGGAATACCTCGTCGCCGGGAAGGGGCACGCGGGCGGCGGGGCTGCCAGCGATTGCGTCGATCAGGATTTTGGCGTTGCGGCGACGGGCAGCGACCCACTTGTCGAGCTTGGTCAGCTGTACCCGGCCGATAGCGGCCTGCATTTCGCTGAGGCGGTAGTTGGTGCCGTGGTCCTCGATAAGCCAGCGAAAACCTTTGGGGTGTTCACGGTTGTGGACAGCGTCGTAACTCTTGCCGTGTTCCTTGAGTTGCCACGCTTTCTGAAACAGCGATTCGTCGGAGGTGATGAGCATCCCGCCCTCGCCGCCGGTGGTCATGATCTTGTCCTGGCAGAAGGAGTAGGCGTTCATGTGGCCGAAAGAGCCGACCGCCTTGCCCTTGAATTTTGCGCCGTGGGCCTGGGCGCAGTCCTCGATTACGTAAATGCCCTTCGACTCGGCGAGGGACATGATGGCGTCCATCTCGCAGGGCCATCCGGCAAGGTGGACCACGATCACCGCGCGCGTCTTCGGGGTCAGGGCTTTTTCGATAGTGGCGGCGGTTACGTTCTGGCTCTCCATGTCGACGTCGGCGAAGACGGGCGTGGCGCCGACCCGAATTATGCTTGAGGCAGAGGCGACGAAACTTCGGCAGGTTACGACAACCTCGTCGCCCGTCCCCACGCCGAGAGCCTCAAGGGCGAGTTCGAGGGCGAGGGTGCCGTTGCTCAGGGCTATCCCCCGGGGGCAACCGCAGCTTTTGGCAAATTCCTTTTCAAAAAGCTTGTTCTCTTCCCCGGTCCAGTAATTAACCCTGCCCGAACGTAGAACGCGTTCGGTGGCGGCGATCTCGTCTTCTTCAAAAAGCGGCCACGGCGCATCGGAGATGTCGAGGCGCTCGATATTTTCAAGCTCAAGCGTTTCCTGCATCGTCTTCTGTCCTTCTACGGTATTACGGTAATTGCTGAATTATAGCTTTATCTCGGCCTGTGTCCAGCGTTGTTGGTGCGGCTTTACTGCTCCGTGGCATCAGCGAAAGCGGCAAAGGAAATAAGTTCAATCCCGCCATCTTCCAGTTTTTTCTTCACCTTTCCTGAGAGGAGGGCGTTCATCTCCACGGGGCGGGCGGGGTCGATCCATGAGCGGCCGAAATTTTCGCCGATTGTCTTCATCTCGTTTGCGTCCTCTTCGCCGGGGTGGACCATTACTTCGCTGGTGCCTTCGGGCAGATTTTCGGCGAGGCTGAGCCACAGGCGCTCGTCCATTTTTCCGATGTGGGTCTGCCCGAAAAAAAGATCCGGCAGGGCGACGCCGGAGGGATTGCCCGAGAGGGTCGCGTATGTGCGCAGCATCGCCGCGCGGAAGGCGTGCCCCATGCCTGGCCACGGCAGCACGCGCAGGGCGTAGGCCACCGGTTCCTGCAGGTTGCGCATGGCGGGGATGCCGTATTCTTTTGCCAGCTTTGCCGCGAGTTTGGAGATCGGGCTCCAAACGGCGTGGTGCTTTTCCGAATCGAGATGGGTGGGGCAGATCCCCGCATCCAGGACTTTTTCAATCTGCGCGTGGCACTCGGTTTCAATCGCCTTGATTACATCGTCCTTGCGGCTGCGGTGTCCGAGCTGGTGAAAGCTCAGGGCGAGGTGCCCGGAAGAGTC
>JAFGWW010000343.1 GCA_016936955.1 Planctomycetota bacterium
ATCAAGAAAATAGACAAGGTGATCGGCATCGGCGACCCCCGCGCGATTCTGGAGCGAACCCCGCGGGAAAAGCGGGTAGCGGTGGCGAAGCTCCTGAAAGCGAAGTTCTCCGCCCGAACGAGGCTGGAGGAGATCGAAGCCGAACTCGAACAGGAAATGATAGAGGCGAAAAAGCGTTCACGGGCAAAGATCAAGGTGCGCGGCATTATCCACCCCGGCACCGTCGTCACCATCGCCGGAAGCGTGCTGGATGTCGAGCAACCGATCAGCGCGGTGCAGATGTATTACGAAAAGAGCCGCGACAGGGTCTTCTGGGCGCCCGTCCAGTAAGGGAAAAGCATCATTATCGATAATTATTCAAATCGTGAAATTGATCTGTTTTGACGGAATCGTTTTGTTGACCTTTATACCCCAAGGGTTTAACATAATATCATGATTGAGATAAAAACACGTGCGGACGCTCTGAAACATATAACCAACGAGCTGACCACGAATAAACATATCATACCATCCCTGCCTCAGGCCCTGGTAAGGGTCCAGAAAGCCGTCAATGACAAGGCTATCGGGGCGAAGGAGCTGGCAGACGTTATCCTCGACGATCCGTCACTTACGGCAAGCGTGTTGCGCCTTGCGAATTCCGCATATTACCGCCACACCAAAGCCAAAATCAGAACCATCACCAGCGCGATTGTCCTCCTCGGTTTCGAGACTATCCGCAACCTCGCCCTCGGCCTGAGCGTATACAACATGCTCAGCAATCTGCCCAAGGTCAGGAATTACCAGCAGGTCTGGCGACACAGCCTGTGCTGCGCTGTCTGCGCCCAGCATTTCGCCAAGCTCATGCGCATCCCGGTTCCGGAAGAGGCCTTTGTCGCCGGTCTTCTGCACGATATGGGCAAACTTATTCTCGGCCAGTTCTTCCCCGAGCATTACGCGCAGGTCTTGAACCGGATTGATGACGGCTCCGCAACTTATCTGCAGGCCGAACGGGATATCATCAAGGTCGACCACATGGAGATCGGCCGCTTCATCGCCGAGCACTGGAGTTTCCCCCAGGACATCGTGAGCGCAATAGGCCGCCATGAGATCGAACGCTACGCCGAAGGACTGGACGGCACCGCCCCGCCGCTGGAGAATGCGGTCATCGTGGCGAACAAGGTGGCCCACTTCCTCTATAAGGATCAGGAGCCGGGGCAATCGGAAGTGCGCATGCCAGACATCCAGTACCTCTGCAGCACCGGCCTTGGCATTGATGCGGACAAGATGGAGGATATCATCGGGCTGCTCAAGGAACAGGTACGCGACATTGCCCACATCCTCGACATTGTAATCGACGAATGGCGTTATGACTCAAACGGTAACCCGGTGGACGGCAACTCGCCTTCCGAGTCGGCCGTAAACAAAAAGGATCATGACCGGCTGCAGTTCCTCCTTGAATGCAACCAGGCGGCGGCGCGCTGCGACGATTTTGCATCCTTCCTCAAGGATACGATCGAGAAGCTTTTCCACGCCATCGACCTCAATTACGTATTCCTTCTCATCAACAACCGCGACTTCGGCTGCCTTGAGGCCAAATTCGGCTTCGGCCCCGACATCGAGCACATCCGCGAAAAGATCGCCATCCGCATCGACACCGCCGACGATGTGGCGGCCAAGGCTTATCTGGAAGACCACCCGGTAGTGGTCAACCCGGAAAACATGCAGGAGTTCTCCCGTCTCTGCGAGGCAAACCTTGTTGGCCTGCTCGGGACCTTCAACATCGCCGCCATACCGATCGACATCAACGACCACCCCATCGCCGTCCTTGTTGTCTCCAGAGAATATGACAGCCAGAACATTACCGCCGAGGATCTGGGCATACTATCCATGTATGTGCAAAACCTCACAGCAGTTCTCGGACGCAACCGCATACGGGGCGGCACCAGCGTTATCAGGAAAAGCACAACCTCAGTCTTGACGAAAAAGAGCTCGACAACCAGGATAATAAGAAATCCCGAAAGCGGGGACAGGCACTGATGAGCAAGAGCCATGAACGCAGAAGGGAACCGCGTTTCCCGACCAACATAGGCATCCGCTTCCGCGTCAATGCGGACGGAGACACGTGCGAGTGGATTTCCGGACGCCTCATGACCGCTGGCGGCAACGGGCTGTTTATAAAAACCGCGCGCGACCTTGAAACCGGCGCGGCGGTAGAAGTCGAACTCCCCTTCAAAGGCGAGGCTGTCTGCTCCGCCGGAGTCGTTCTCTGGGAATGCCCCGGCGAACCCCACGGCTACGGCATCAGGCTGACCGAGATCGACGACGAGATCAGGGCGCAGATCCTCGACGAAATAACCTCCGGCAGATGGCTCTCCGAAGGGGCTTCGAAGAAAGACAAATCCGACAGCCGCATCTTCTTCGCCGACCTCTCCGCCATCCTCAAAGAACAGAAAAAGAAGCCGGAAGCGGAATGAAGATCGCCTGCCTGAGCGGCAAGTACCCCAACTGGAGCGAGCAGTTTATCAGCCGGGACCTCAAGGCTCTCGCCAACCTCGGCCACGAGATCATAATCTGGCCATGCGAGGAAAAACTCTCCTCCGGCCGCGCCCGCTGGACAAAACCTGACGGTGAACTGCTCCCCCCTGTCATTGCATCATCATTAAAAACAAAAGGTACATTTTCCAGCCCGGCTTTAAGCGCCCTTTACTCTTGCGGATTGCTGCAAGTCAGAAGAGCCCCCATCGTCTCACGCGCGGTCGCGCTTCTTCCCTTCGAGCCTGATCTGGTCTGGTCGCTTTTCGGAACTCTCCCGGCTGTGATAGGCCATGCCATCTCGAAGTGCCTTTCCCTGCCCCACGCGGTCAGCATCCACGCCAGAGATGTCTGGAGTCCGTGGACACCGGGGCAGCGGGCATTATCTATGGCGCAGTCAATAATATGCTGCAACGAAGCGGCCATGAACGAGCAGGCCCGCATAATGCCGGAGCTGCATGACAGGCTGGGGCTGGTTCATCACGGCCTGCCGGAAGAATATTTCAACATAACAGAAACCGTTTTTCCCGAGGAGAAGGAGTGCGCAACAATCCTCGCCGCAGGACGTTTCGTAAAGAAAAAAGGCTTCGACACCCTTATTAACGCCTTTACCAGCATCTACGCGCAGGGGGTCAAGGCGCGGCTTGTGCTGGTAGGCGAAGGGCCGGAGGAGAATAATTACCGCAACATGAAAGGAAGATCCGGCCTGCCCAAAGATTCAATCACCCTGCGCAGGCGGATGAAACCGGAAGATATTGCGCGCGAAGTGGCGCGGGCGGACATTATCGCAATCCCCTCGACCATCGCCCCCGACGGCGACCGCGATGGCATCCCCAATATCCTGCTTGAGGCGATGGCCTGCGGAAAACCTGTAGTATGCTGCCGTAGCGGAGGGATTCCCGAAGTTGTTTCAGACGGCGAAAGCGGCCTACTTGTTGCCCCGGACTCGGCGCAGGAGTTTGCAAACGCCCTGATGCGGGTTCTGAAATCGCCGGGTCTGGCCGCGAATTTGGGCAAAAAGGCGAGAGAATCTGTCAGAAAAGGCTTCAAACTAACGGAAACCGTATCGAAACTCGCCGAAATCCTTAAAAATGCGTCAAAAATGCCGGTCTCCCATCCTTTCTCTTGACGCGCCGCGCTTATCCGCTATAGTTATGAGTTTTCGTATCTTAGGTATTTTCCGGGCCACTCCATGCGGCCGGATGTTTTGATTTGTCAAGGAGAGAAAAATGGCGGTCATGTATTACGAGAAGGACGCGGACCGTAGCGTTCTTGAGGGCAAGACAATTGCAATTATCGGCTACGGTTCCCAGGGGCACGCCCAAGCCCAGAACCTTCGCGACTCCGGTTTTAACGTAATTATTTCCGAGGTAGCTGGCAGTGCCAACGCCAAGCTCGCCGAGGAACACGGCTTCGAGGTTCACAGTGCCGATGAAGCTGCCAAAAAGGCCCAGCTCATCCAGATCCTCGTCCCCGACCAGGTTCAGGCCGCTGTCTACCGCGACCAGATCGCAGCCAACCTTGAGCCCGGCGACACCCTCATGTTCAGCCACGGTTTCAACATCCACTTCGGCCAGATCGTCCCGCCGGCCCACGTCAACGTCATCATGATCGCCCCCAAGGGCCCCGGCCACCTCGTCCGCAGTGAGTATGTCAAGGGTGCTGGCGTTGCCTGCCTCATCGCCGTCGAGAACGACGCCGACGGCAAGGCCAAGCAGATCGGCCTCGCTTACGCCCTCGGTATCGGTGGCGCACGCGCCGGCGTTATCGAAACCACCTTCAAGGAAGAGACAGAAACCGACCTCTTCGGCGAGCAGGCCGTTCTCTGCGGCGGTGCTTCCGAGCTCGTCCGCGCCGGCTTCGAGACCATGGTTGCCGCCGGCTACCAGCCCGAAATCGCCTACTTTGAAGTCCTCCACGAACTCAAGCTCATCGTCGACCTCTTCTACCAAGGCGGCATCAACTACATGAACTACTCCGTATCCGACACAGCCGAATACGGTGGCCACACCCGCGGCCCGCGCGTTGTCAACCAGCAGTCCCGCGAAGCCATGGCCGAGATTCTCGAAGAGATCCGCAACGGCAGCTTCGCCCGCGAATGGCTCCTCGAATGCTCAGTCAACCGCCCCGTCCTCAACAAGATGCGCGAGCGCGACACCGTCCACGAACTCGAAGTCGTGGGCCGCAAACTCCGCAAGATGATGCCCTTCGTCGATCCGAAGGAAGTATAGTCACACATCCTTTACGGAAAAAGCATTACACAAAAATCCCCGGCTTCGCGGCCGGGGATTTTCTTTGGCAGGTACGGATAAGTTTTTACGGGTTACTTCTTCCCGCGCACCAGAGCTTCGGTGGCGGCGTCCTCGACCGAGTCGCGGGCCTGGAAGAAG
>JAFGWW010000344.1 GCA_016936955.1 Planctomycetota bacterium
GTGTCGCACCGAAACAGCTCGGTCATGCGCCTGTACGACGAATATCTCGGAAAACCGCTTGGGCAGAAGAGCCACGAACTTCTTCACACCAAGTATGTTGACCGCAAGGAGCTTACACAGTAATAATAGTGTAAGAAGGAGAGACGCAAAAAGCCCATGAGCCCCAACAGCCGAAAGACAATTCTTATCGTCGAAGACGACAGCGACTTCCGCTTCCAGCAGAAGGTTAATCTCGAAGCCGCCGGGTTCAACGTCATCATGGCGGAGAACGAGAACGCCGCGCGCGAAGTCATGAAGGAAAACGAGTTCGACCTCGCCATCGTCGACCTGATGATGGAGGCAGTCGACGCCGGGTTCACCCTCTGCTACGAGATCAAGAAGCAGTGGCCCCACAAGCCCGTCATCCTCGTCAGCGTCGTAACCCACGAAACGGGAATCGAGTTCGACGCCGCCACCGACGAGGAGCGTTCATGGGTCAAGGCCGACGTCCTTCTTGCCAAGCCCCTGCGCTTCGAGCAGCTCAGTCATGAAATAGAGCGCCTTCTGAAAAACCTCTAAGCCCGCACCTCTTCCGAAGACCCGACCCTGCCCGGCCGGACAGAATAGAATCGCTAGCTATGGGAACAATACGAATCCTGATCTGCGACAATGAACCCGAGATGCGCGCGCACATCGCCTGCGTGCTCGACGGATACATGATCTCCTCACCCATCGGGACCGAGAAAAAGCGGTTCACCACCAGAGCCGTGGCTTCCGCAGAAGAGGCGCTGGAGCTCGTGCAGGAATGCAAGCCCCAAATCATCTTTCTTGAGGACAAACTGCCCGGCATGTCCGGCATGGAACTCCTGGAAAAACTGGACCTCTCTGACGACAGCCTCCTTGCGATCATGATTACCGCCGGCGCCACAATCGAGGCCGCAGTCCGCGCCACGCGCACCGGCGCTTACGATTTCTTGCCCAAACCGTTCAGCCCGGAAGACCTTATTAATACCGCCACCAAAGCGGCGCGCCATATCATATTAAGCGAACAGGCCAGAGCCTGCGCCGAGGAAAAGCGCAAGGCGCGCTTCAATTTCATCCAGATCCTCGGCCATGAACTCAAAGCCCCCCTCAATGCGGTCGAGGGTTACCTGGACATAATCAGGAAGAAAACTGCCGGCACCCGCGAAAGCAGCCAGAAGACATACGACGAGATGCTGGACAGGAGCATGATCCGCATTCAGGGCATGCGCAAACTCATTACCGACCTGCTGGACATGACCATGATCGAGTCCGGCCAGCACCGGCGTGAGCTCGTACCGGTGGATATCTGCAAGGCGGCAAAAAACGCCATCGACCTTATCCAGAAAAATGCCGACGAACGGGGCATCAAAATTTCTCTCAATTGCGCCGCGTGCCCGACCATCGAAGGCGACGCCACCGAGATTGAGGTGATTTTGAACAATCTCCTGTCGAACGCCGTCAAGTACAACACAGACAGCGGCACTGTCGCGGTTACTGTCGACCAAAAGGAAAACTGCACAACCATAATGGTCGCTGACACCGGCATCGGCATGACCACGGAAGAAACGCTGAAGCTGTTCAAGGATTTCAGCCGCATCAAAAACCCCCAGACCCGCGATATCTCCGGCAGCGGCCTCGGTCTTTCCACGGTCAGAAAAATCTGCCAGCTTTACGGCGGGGATATCTCGGTCGAAAGCACCCCCGAAAAAGGAAGCACCTTTACAGTCAAACTCTATCAAAAACCGCCCTGCCGAACCTGCTGATACGCCTCACGCATACAGACTGCAAGTTATCCACCAGATACCAACTATCACACACTCTTCCTGCCATAACTGCCTTTAATGACACCCTGTTGCAGATTCAGGTGTACTGATTATGGTCAAATTTTCAGGCACGCTTTTTGCTTATACTATGTCTGCATGGGTGGAGTATGCGAAAGGTTTACAATTATGGAGTCAGCCATGAAGGAATATTCCTATCCGAAGACTTTGCACCTCTGGGAATTGGCATGCAAGGCAGGGAGAATTCTGTATTTGATAAGCCAGAGCAATGAAATGCGCAATGATGTAGCATCGCAGCGCTACATGCGCTCCGCGGCAAAGCTCTTCCCGGCAGTTGTACAGAAAAGCAACGAACAGGGTAAAAAGCAGTGGAGTGACAGCCTGATGATGCAGACGGCAGAGGTTATCAGCGAAATAATAGCCTACTACAACCATCTGAAATATGAACACATCACCCCCAGCGACAATTTTGATGCCGCCGAAGCCTTGATAACCGAGATAGAGGAAATCATTGGCGAGGATGATTCCGACGATAAAGGGCAGAAAGCGTCGTAAGCCTTTTAGGTCTTGAGCTTCATCGCAATATTCTGGTACGGAAGAAGGTCAACCCACAAAATGCCATCGGCATGGGCAGACCAGTACGGATCGTGCTCGTTATACCCCTGCCTCCCGATATAACGCTCGTCAATTGAGTTATAAATCACCTGATACTCACCCGGACAGGGAATATGGATGTCGGCCTTTACGGGAAGGGCAAAAGGCGACTCGTTACGTATATAGATGATATTGTCCTTGTGGTTCGTCTTTGCGGGTTCGCCCCAGCGTATGAACGAGAAATACTTATACTCGTTATTGGAGCCAATGCGCTCAAGGGACCACGATTCCTGATTAGCCATGGCCGGTTCGTGGGTGAGAATCCAGTTCAGATCGTGAATATTATTCGTCATCTGCTGCTGGTGCATCGCCGCCTGCGGTCCGGTTTTCGACCAGTCGAGATAATTCCATACATCAAACACGCCCTCTTCGCAGAACTCGTCCCCCATGAAAATCATGGGCGCGCCAGGGCGGAACCAGCAGAATGCGGCGAGGCCGATCAGCTGGAGGTGATTGCCGAGTTCTGTTACCAGACGTCTCTTGCCGTTGGCGCATTCGTCGTGGGTATTCATCGCATTCACGAATCGCTCTTCAAAGGGAGAGAGCATGATATGCTCGATCTCTTCAATTTTGCGCTGCTCAACCGGATAGGAGAGGTATTTGCGGACGCGGTGCATCTCGCCCATATTCTGGGCGTAAGTGAAACCAAGCCCGCCCTTTTCGGTGGGAACGGCGAGACGCTTGAAGACACGGCGCGACTCTTCGGCAATGGTGAAAAATCCGGGCGCAGTGTGCTTTAACCTCAGATGCAGGTCCCGGTAAAACCGCAGGCCGTCGAAGTCGGTAGCTTCCGAGACCCAGTAGCCTTTATCGAGGTACATGTCGCCGCCCGCGCCATTGAATATATTCCAGTCCTCTTCGCTCACCTTCTCGCGGTCGTTGCGGGGCCAGTCCCACTCGCCGCGGTCGTAATCATAGAAAAGCTGCGCGGCAACCGCATCCAGACGTGCGCCGTCCACCCCCAGAACATTGTTAAGATAAGTACAGATGCCGATCAGGTAGTTACGGACATAGGGGACGGAGGTATTGTATATCCTCGTTTTCCATTGGTTGTTCCAGCCCCGTGGCCCGACGTGGTGGTAAAGATCGGTGCCGTCGTAGTTCGCCAGCCCGCAGTCCCAGTCCTGAATGCCGAAGCCGAGAGGGATATCTACAATAACCCCGTAGCCTTTTTCATGCAGAAGGTTGACCAGATATTTGAAATCGTCGAGGGTGCCGTAACGTTCGTTTATCGCATAGGGGCTGCCGATGAGGTATCCCCACGATTCATGGATCGGGGTCTGGAAGGGAGGCATGATCTGCACATGGGTAAAACCGAGGTACTCGAGGTGCTCGACCAGCTTCTCGGCAATCTCCCGGTATCCGCCATTCCAGAACGCGCCAAGGTGCAGCTCGTATATGGACATGGGTTTGTTAGTGCGGACAGGCGCCTTATGGGTCCACTCGAAATTATCCTGATCCACGACCACACTGTTGTAAACCCGCCCACCGTCGTCGTTAACATTGACCGCAAGCTGGGGCGAGAAGGGATCGATGCGCGCCAGACTGTATTCATGATCGAGATAGTCGTGGGTGTTTTTGATGTGATATTTGTAACCGGTCCACGAAAGGTCTTCGGGGATGGTGATTTCCCAGGTTCCGTCTTCGAGGCGATTCATTGTCTCGGCGCCGGGATTCCAGTTATTCGCTTCCCGCAGAAGTGAGACCTCAGTCGCCTCCGGGGCGTGAACGCGAAAGACAGTTTCCTTACTGGACGGATGGGCGCCAAAATAAAGGTAAGGGTAATCCCTGCACAAAACGCCTTGCGGAATCACTTCCGCCGCGCCCGCACTCGCCGATTCAACCGGCTTACCCTCAGCCGTGATCTCATGCTTTTTCCTGGAACCGGATTTTTTATTCTTTCGTTTGTCTTTCATGGTGTATTGCAATCTATCCATTATCCAGCCCCTACTTCCGAATCAGGGCGCTAAACCTGCTTAACGATTATACTTATATACTATTTTACCTCTGCTGCCAAGACAAGGATATGCCAAATACAAATGATAAAACATCAAACCAGCAAACGCTCAATTCCACCGTATCCCGGCGGTTGTATTTTTTTGCATGTTACAACTTGACACCGATGCCGTCAATAGACTATAGTTGAATCGTTAAAACTAGGGGGTTATTGATGCCATCAACCACAATGGACAGCACGATAATTGGTCGCAAGGTAGCCAAGCTCCGCAAGCAACTCAAGATCAGTACAACCGAGTTGGCGCGCAGAGTTAATCTCAGCCAGCCACAGATTTCGCGTCTGGAAAACGGCAAGCAGGGATTCAGAAGCGAGACCCTCTCCCGCATCAGCACCGCCCTCGGCGTAACCCCAGCTTACTTTTTCATTGAAGACGCCGAGATCGTTAAAAACGTGAAAGAAAACGATATCGAAGTCAGAAAGAAACTCGGCAAGGATTTCCTGAGCAGCATCGAACGCCAGTACGGAGAAATCGCAGTCACCCCCGCCTTCAAGCAGACCATAAAAAGGCTTGCCCAGATCCTTGGAAGAGAGGCCACCGACGCCAAGGTTCTGCGCACGCTGCTCGACAAGATATTCTCCATGAGCAACGAAGAACGCGAAAACCTCCTGAACTCCCTCGCTGAACCCGCCCCGTGCGAGGTTCACGAAACCCCGCTAGAGTAAAACAGCGCGTCAACATCAGAGGGAAGCCTGAGGGCTCCCCTTTTTCATAGTCAAAAGCATTTTAACTTGAAGCAGGCCCGCGACATGCTTACCCTATAGGCATGGAAGAAAAGATTTTTGACGACATCAACCACTTCGACAGCAAACGGGCCGGATATATAATAACCGGCTTTGTCATGGCGCTTATATGCGTGTGGGTAAACATACTCCATGTCGGTCTCGGCGGCATGGCGGTTCTGATTCACGAGATGGGACACGCAATCGCCGGATGGCTTCTCGGCAGCGCAAGCGTCCCGGCCTTCGACTTCAGATACGGCGGCGGTGTGACCATGATCCCAGATCCCTCCACATGGATATTCGTGGTCATATACTGCGCCTTCGCCTACGGATTCTTCGCCCTGCACAAGAATTTCATATCCCTGGGCGTACTCGTCTTTTTGCTGATCGCATATACGATTGCCGCCTTCACCGGCTTGCGGGGCGGAATAATCCTCGCCATGGGGCACGGCACAGAGGTAATTTTCTCCGCCCTCTTCCTCTATAGAGCATTTACAGGCAAATCCGTGGCTCACGAGCTTGAGCGACTGGCCTACGCCCTGGTCGGCTGGTTCCTAGTGATGCACAACGTTGCCTTCAGTTGGAAGCTGA
>JAFGWW010000345.1 GCA_016936955.1 Planctomycetota bacterium
CGGCGATGCGAAGGTTTATCACTCCGACCCATCGGTGCCGGTGATTGTCGAGGGCGAGACGGGGACGGGCAAAGAGATCGTGGCCCGCATGATCCACTTCGGCGAGCTCGGCAGCGAGCTTCCTTTTGTTGACCTCAACTGCTCGGCCATTCCGGGCGAGCTTTTCGAGAACGAGCGTTTCGGATACGAGGAAGGTGCCTTCACGGGCGGCAGGCGCGACGGCGCGCCGGGTAAGCTTGAGGCGGCCGGGGAGGGGACAATCTTCCTCGACGAGGTTGGCGAGATGCCTCTCGATATGCAGCCAAAACTTTTGCGCGTTCTTGAATCGCGGAATTATTACCGTGTGGGCGGGACGAGGAAGATGGAGTTCCGCGCGCGCGTGGTATGCGCCACCAACCGCAGGCTGGAGGACGAGGTCGAGGCCGGGCGCTTCAGAATGGATCTCTACCATCGCCTGCGCATCGGATATATCCGCATCCCGCCGCTCCGGCAGAGGCGCGAGGAGATCCTGCCCCTTGCGGGATATTTCCTTGAGCGCGAGGCGCATAAAAAGCGCAAGCATTTCAAATCCATCTCGGCGCAGGCGGTCGACCTGTTCATGAACCACCCGTGGCCTGGCAACGTGCGTGAACTTGAAAATACCATCGAGCGCGCGGTGCTGATGTACGACGGCGATGAACTCCTTCCCGCACACCTTGAATTTTTCGGGAACCCGGCAGGCACCCCTGCCAACGGGCATCCGTCTCTGGCAAGTGACCTTGGGGATCTGGATAGTCTCAAGCTGCCGGAAGGGTCGCTCGATTTCGACCGGTTGACCGACGCCATAATCCGTAAGGCCCTTGAGAAATGCGGTGGCAACAAGACAAAAGCCGCCGAGTATCTCGGCATGTCCAGAGGGGCATTCAGAAACCGCCTGAATAATTTGTAACACCCACTCGGCGCAGTAAAATTGATTCTTTACACTGTCCTGATCTGACCGGCCGTATTTGAGCAAAGTGGCTGATTTTAGCCACATGCGGCTTTTCTTGCCTGATCATCAAACCTATAAGTTATTACCCTGTTGCGACTTGCGTTTATTCGGTCCGCGCCGGTAAATCTGGCACCATTATTGTTTAAATACAGATGAATTGTTACACGACTCTTTGCAGGGAGGGAAGACATGAATAGCCAAAAGGGAATGACGCTCCTTGAGGTGATGTTTGCTCTGGCGGTTCTGGCGATTGCTTCGGCGGGAATGGCGGCAGCTTTCCAGAGTATCGAGCGGAGCAATACATTTACCAACGACAGGGTGGCTGCCTTCAAGTCGGCGCACCAGACGATGGAGACGCTTCTGGCCATGAGCAGCAGCGACATGATCAAATATTACGATAACGCTGATTCCGGTTGGGTAATGAATGGCGTCAAAAGTCAAAATGTCTCCGTCTTTATTGACCCGAATGAACTTGATTATGGTGAGGCCTCCGTGGAGGTAGTAGATGCGGTCAATGTCGAGGATTATGACTACTCAATCCATTCGAGCTACCAGGCAACCAACGGGTTTGTGAACATTTACTCTCTTGATGCGAACTGGCAGAAGCAGGCGACCTTTAATGATACTGCCAAGGCATTCGAGATTCATGTCGACTTCAATGAGTACGATGTTCATCTTATTGCCGTGCGCACAATCACCAACTGATGGGGGGTATACTCATGAAAATATATGAAGACAGAAAAAAAGAGCGCGGCATGACCCTCCTCGAACTCCAGATCGCTTCCGCGATTATGGCTGTCGTGATGGTCGCGGCCCTAGCGTTCATCGCCAACATGACGACGGCGTCAAGCCTTGAGGTAAAACTTGTGTCGCTTGAGCGGGAACTCCAGAACTCCCTCGACGATGTCGTCATGGATGTAAAGGAATCGAAACCGTCGATGATGGATATTTACGATTTCCATCTGAACGACCCCGACGCGACATGGCAGACCGCGGTCTGCTTCCCCACCGCGCGGAAAATGGGGACTGATGAATTCGTTTACACGAACGATGCGGGCGAGGTTCAGGTCTCTCCCCAATGGCAGGGCGTGGTGGTTTATGCTCCCCTTTATGAGCCTGCATACAACATGGCCTGGCTTGTAAAGTATGTGGATTATACGCCCAGGAATTATACAACCGGAATGCCGCGGATCTCCAACATAACGGAAGATTTTATCTACCTGACCGACGGAACCGTTTTCGATCGCGATGCGGACGCCGGCCTCAGCGGCAACCAGCTTGTCAAACGCCTTACCGGTCATCTTGTGCAGTTTGTGAGAAGCCCGAGCCCGACCGATCCGGCGGTGTATCCCCTCTCGTTCAAGCTGGTAGCCAATGCGGAGATCAGCGAGATGTATGGTGAAAAATTTACGGTAACTTCGAGTACGAGCGTGTTGGCCCGTAATAATAACTGATAAGGAGATTGGCCATGAGGAAAATGTCTGGAAAAGAACAGGGCTCCGCTCTTCTGATGGTCTGCATAATGGTTGTTGTTGTAATGGCTACCATTGCGAGTCTGTTCACATTGAGCAACACAAGTAATGTGGCGGCATATGAAGGCAACAAACGCCTGATCCGCCTTTACGCAGCCGAAGCTGGCCTGCAACGGGCGGCCCAGATCATCCTGAACAAGGATGAGGCCACCTCCTACTCTTCGGTCGGAGCCGAATGGCTCAGTGACAATGCGGGCGACGGGCCGGTTCAGTGGCCTGACGGCAACACCTCTTTTGCTGTGGGAGACTGCTCGGTTGAGGTCGAGGTTGAAGGGCTCGCAGACGGATGGTTTATCGTCAACAGTTCGGCCACTGACACATATGGCGATGTTACGACCGTGGCGAGGACGGTGCGCGGTGAAAGCTTCTGGAGCGATTATGCGCGATTTGTCAGCGCGGGCGTGCTCAATATCGGCAGCAATGCCTATTACGGCGGTAAGGTTCACTGCAACAGCAATATCAACGTTGTGGGCGAGTATGTGAAGTTTGAGGATAACGTGACCGCATCCGGTAAGATTTCTCCGTACACCAACAAGAAATACCCCGATCAGAATACGGTTTTCATGAAGGATGCAACAGCCGGAGTGCCTGAGATCAAGCTGCCGGACGCCGATGAGATTAACAGCCGCATTGACGCTGCGGGAAACCCTTCAACGGTTGAGGATTCCGAGAAGTATCAAGGCGCTCTTGTCTATAACGCCAAAAGCCCGGACTACAAGGCGAAGGTTGCTGCCGCGACGGGATATACCCCGGCGGATACCGACAAGGTTAATGTTGATATTACCTTCCAGAATGATGTAATGCAGATTATTTCCACTGTCTATGATTCAAAAGGTAAACTCAAGGCGACCCTTAACGAAAGTAATGTGGGTTATCCTCATACCGACGATGACGTCGCCCAGGCTATTTATGTCGGCAATGACGTAACGGTAAGGGGTAACATCAGCGGCCGCACCTCGGTCCTTACCCCCAAGAATATCTATATCGACGGGCCGGTGCGCTATGTTGATGATGACGGCGGTGCCATGTGGGAGCTTGTCGACAAGGATACCGGCGATGCCTGCGCTTTTGATGAAACCAAAAATTCATGGTCAACCATGGGTAACTGGACAGGTTCCGATTATGAATACAAGGTTGCAGACGACTGGGATACGCGGACAGCTAACATCGGCCGCGAGATGCCCCCGGTTCTTGGTCTGATGAGTGGATCCACAATTTACATCACCGGCGAGACTACCAACCGTGAACTCCATGCGGCACTCTTTACCTCCGGCGATGTTATCCGCCCGAAAGTAAACGGGCAGAAGCAGAACCTGTATATTAATGGTGCGATTATCACGGCCGGAACCAACCCGGTATCGAGCTTCTTCAGCTACCGTTGCTATGCCTATGATCCGTTCCTGAAGAAGTATCCTCCGCCTGAGTTTAACCAGAACGACAAGGCAGCCTTCACTAACTGGCACATCGTACGGGAAAAATAAAACCGCTACAGGGAAGGAATGTGGAGAGGGGACGGCCTTGCGGCCGTCCCCTCTCTCTTTGTGCTTTTGGTGCGCATGGGGAGCGGGGCTCCCGGCTTGCGCGGGTGGATCAGTCGCCGCCCTTGTGGGTGCTGAGGGTGGGGTCGAAGGATGCCTCGTCGATGGTGTCGCTCATTTTCTTCTCGATGTGGACGGGCTTGATGTCCCAGATATCGGCAGCGTATTCGCGCATGGTGCGGTCGGTGGAGAATTTGCCCGAGCCGGCCACGTTCATGATCGCCTTGCGGTTCCAGTCGTCAACGTCGGAGTAGTTGGCGTTGAGGCGGGACTGGGCTTCGGCGTAGGAGGCGAGGTCGCCGAGGACCATGTAGCGGTCGCCCCACTCCATCAGCTCCTGCTTGATCGGCTCGAAGATGCCGGGCTCGGAGATATTGAAGTGGCCGCTGAAGAGCAGGTCGATTGCTTCGCGGATCTCGTTGTTCGAGTTGTAGTGGTCGCGGGCGTTGTAGCTCGGACGGATATTCGCAACCTCGTCGGAGGTCATGCCGAAGATGAAGACGTTCTCGTCGCCCGCCTCTTCCTTGATCTCGATGTTTGCGCCGTCGAGGGTGCCGATGGTGAGGGCGCCGTTCATCATGAACTTCATGTTACCCGTACCGGAGGCTTCGGTGCCGGCGGTGGAGATCTGCTCGGAGACCTCGGTGGCCGGGATGATGCGTTCGGCGAGGGAGACGCGGTAGTTGGGCAGGAAGTAGACCTGGAGCTTGCCGTTTACCGCGCTGTCGTTGTTGATCACGCTGGAGATATTGCCGATGAGCTTGATGATAAGCTTGGCCATGGCGTATCCGGGGGCCGCCTTGCCGCCGATGAAGAAGGTGCGCGGCGCCATGTCGTAGCCGCCCTTGCGGAGGCGGTTGTAGAGAATGACGATATGAATGGCGTTGAGGAGCTGGCGTTTGTATTCGTGGATACGCTTGATCTGGGTGTCGAAGATGCTGTCGGGGTTGAGGTTCCAGCCGAAGTTCTGCTTCGCGTAGGCGGCGAAGGTCTCCTTGTTCTGTTTCTTGATGGCGGCGAACTTGTTGCGGAACTCACCGTCGCCCGCGAGGTCGCGAAGCTTGGCTATCTCGTCCATGTTCTTGATCCAGCTGTCGCCGATGGCGTCGGTGATGAGCGAGGAGAGGGCTGGGTTGCTCTTGAGGAGCCAGCGCCTCTGGGTTACGCCGTTGGTCTTGTTGTTGAAGCGTTCGGGATACATGGCCGCCCAGTCCGGCACCAGGCGCTGCTGGATAAGCTCGGAGTGGAGGGCCGCCACGCCGTTTGTCGAGTGGGAGCCGAGGATGGAGAGATAGGCCATGCGGATCTGCTTCTCGTCGCCCTCTTCCACAAGGCTCATGCGGCCGATCCTCTCAGAATCTCCGGGGAAGTGGAGGGTGACTTTCTGGAGGAAGCGGTGGTTGATCTCGTAGATGATCTGGATGTGACGGGGGAGAACCCTCTCCATCATCTCTACCGGCCACTTCTCGAGCGCCTCGGGCATGAGGGTGTGGTTGGTGTAGCCGAAGGTCTTGTTGCAGACGTCCCAAGCTTCGTCCCAGCCGAGGTTCTCCTGGTCGAGGAGTATGCGCATCAGTTCCGGTACGGCGAGGGAGGGGTGGGTGTCGTTGAGCTGGATTGCCGCCATGCTGGGGAATTCGCTCCACGGCTTGCCGTCCTTCTTGAAGCGGCGGACGATGTCGGCCAGTGAGCAGGCGACGAAGAAATACTGCTGCCGCATTCTCAGCTCGCGGCCGGAGTAGAAGTTATCGTTGGGGTAGAGGACCTTGGTCAGGTTCTCGGCGTAGACCTTGGTCGCCACGGCCTCGATATAGTCTCCCTTGTTGAAGTCTTCAAAGTCGAAGTCTTCGGCAGCTACCGAGTGCCAGAGGCGGAGGGTGTTGACCGTATTGCCGCCGTAACCGACGATAGGCATATCGTAGGGGATACCGATCACGGTCTGGGTGTCGACCCAGTCGGCCTTGAGTTCGCCGCGGTGGTGGCCCTTGTCGACCCAGCCGCAGAACTGGACGGGAACGCGGATGTTGGGGCGGGCGATTTCCCACGGGTTGCCGGAGCGGAGCCAGTCGTCGGGCTGTTCGACCTGGTAACCGTTCTCCAGCTGCTGACGAAATATTCCGTAGTCGTAGCGCAGGCC
>JAFGWW010000346.1 GCA_016936955.1 Planctomycetota bacterium
AACCACGGGGTAAACGGCCCGACCGCCGACCTCGGCATCGGAAATTCAGAAGGGCAGGCGCGGGACTGGACCTTTACTCAGAACGCGGGCAGCTATACGAAAAAACGCCTGCGCGTGCTGGTGCGTCTGAAAAAATAGGCGAACAAGTTGTGAAGGGCTTCAGGGGTCGGGCAATGTCCGGCCCCTATTTTATGGCGGGGAAAATTAAAAAGCGGAAAGGCTTTCACCTTTCCGCTTCTCGTATTTTGGAGGCGACGATCGGATTTGAACCGATGCATGATGGTTTTGCAAACCATTGCCTTACCACTTGGCTACGTCGCCCTGTTATAGACAATTCAGGCCGTACCCTTCCGGGTCGGCCTTGAGTAATTTAACCGAAAACGAATGATAGTCAAGTAAAAACCCCCGCGGACGGGGGTTGTAAAAGCGTAGATATTATTGCCGCCTCTATGCGCATTTCTACGCGCGCATAAGTTTGCCGACCCGCGCGACAAGGTCTTCCATCTCGAGGGGCTTGTGGAAAAAGCCTTCCGCTCCCGCCTCGCCGCAGGAGAGAACGTAGCCGAGATCACCCTTACCGCTGCACATGACGACCTGCGTGTTTTTCAGCTCCTCATCCGCCTTGATCTCGCAGAGGCACTCGAAACCAGGCTTGGAAGGAAGCATCGAGTCGAGGATCACAAGCCTGGGCTTGAACTCGCGGACCATCTTCAAAGCTTCGGTACCGTTTTTTGCGGTCACCGTATTATAGCCCTCAAGGGTGAAAAACTTGCTCGCGATAAAACTGAAATCATGGTTGTCGTCAGCGATAAGAATGTCAACAGGCTTGGTGCATTCGTCTGTCATCGCTCTACCTCCACAAAGTTGCTCTCGCTTCTTCCGCACTCGACGGCCTTGACGGCCGATAACGTCAGACAATAATTGCCTTGATGTGTAAATTATTTTAACCTGAATAATGCTTTTATCAATACCTTTCTATGAACAAATCCACCCTGTTTCGTGATACGTCCGTTGGTAAAAGTTTAAATCCATAAGTCGTTGACATGACTACAGGTTAAAATGCGCCTGTGCTAATAAATGCTAATGGCATATCGAATAATTGTCATCCTGAGCACAGCGAAGGATCTTGTTTAATGATTGTGCGCATGCAAATCGTCAATATGAAGATTCTTCAGTGCCTTCAGAATGACAAGGTCTACAGCTTATTAATTCAGCTTGCTTAAAGGGCTAGCTGTATCTTTAGGTGGGAGCACTCTGTGAGCCGGAAAGGCGTGGTGATTTTATTGCTGGCGTGGCTTATTTCTTCCGCCCGCAGCACTTTTTGTATTTCTTGCCGCTTCCGCAGGGACAGGGGGCGTTGCGCTTGATTCCCTTTTTACGGCGGATGAAGATGGTGCCAGCGATAGAGGCAAGGCGCGATTCTGTATTCTGCCGGTAGATTTTTTCCATCATGCCGTAAAGTTCGGGATGCTTTTTATGCAGCTCCTCCGGCGCTTCGAAAAAGTATTCGCTGGTGACGGCGAAAAACTCTTCCTCGCAGGTTAGCCCGTATTCATCGATGTCCGGGTCGCCCTTGTACTCCCGGCCGAGTTCGGTGCGCAGAAGGTTGAGCCACGGCTTGAAGCAGTCGGCCGGAAGGCTGACCGGTACGCCGTCCACATTGCCAGTCGCCTTGTCGATCAGGTGGGCGAATTCGTGGATGCCCACGTTCTGCTTGTCGCCATGGATTGAGAAGCCGCGCAGCAGGTCGGGTTTGGACAAGATCACAACCCCGTTGAACATGCCTTCCGTGCCGACCATGCCGAGGGCGTTGAGCTCAAGCCCATCGTCCGCGTCCATGGTGGCGTCGAACTCCTGGGGGGTGATAATAACCTCCGAGAGGCCGGAGTATTCCCAGAAGGGAAACCCGAAGATGGGAATGACCGCGCTGGCGGCAACCAGCACGCGCGTCGTATCGTCCACCTCGCAGCGGCAGCCGACCACCGGGATCTCTTCGAGAAAAATCTGCACCTCCTTACGGAAGGTCCCCTTCTCTTTTTCACTCAGGGCGTTATAGAAAGCCACGTGCGCCACAAGAATATCTTCCCATTCGGCGGGGAAAGGGTCGTTCATTAATTCAAGGCGCCTTCGATATGGCTTGGTGAGCTTGGAGTAGATGCCGTGGGCAAAATAAAGCATGCCCGGCAGGAGGATAAACCAGAAAAGATAGGGCGATGGCGAGAGGGCGTAAAGGGCAAGACCCGCAATAATCGCACCGAGCAGAACCATGACTGCGCTGCGGATTACGCGCGTCCTTACCTGTGGTTGGGTTACGATCATGGATGGCCCTGTGGATGAAGAGAAAACCGATCAAGTTATTATATGTATTACAGATCGTGACGCAACGGCGGCTGGAATAAAAAGCCCACGGACAAATCCGTGGGCTTTTGCGTAGATGATGCTTCAATCGAAAATTTTAATAATTCCCGATTCGGGTTTCCCTTAGTGTTCGAGATGCCCGCAGACTTCGCATTCATTGGTCTGCTTGAGAATTTTGCGCCGACATTTCTCGCAGCCCATGCCGAGCTCGTTACACTTGTCGCAGATGCACATCTTCATCTGGCTGGATTTCTCGTGCCGTTCCCAGCGGCGGGCGCAGTTATCGCACATGTTTTTCGGCTTGTAATCAGGCTTCATTATTTCTGCGCGGCTGATCTCGCTGCTGGCGCAACCGGAAAAAACGGTAAGCCCAAGCAGCATGGCAGCCATAAGCAGCAGCGGGAATTTTGCAGTATTCATATTCATCTCCTCTTTCTGGTTTTAAGGTATACCTTCATCTGCTTTCTGAGGGCGGAGATGTCTATCTTGGAGTCGCGCAGATACCTGATAAAAGCGGCGCTTTCGCCGTAGTCAAGGGCGGTTGAGACTTCGGGAGTTTTCATATACTCGTCGAGATGGCTTCGTATATGGTCGGCGTTTTCGCGGTACTCCTTCTGCTCCGTGCCTGCATTGATTGCGTCGTAATCAGGAAGGTGGCCGCCCGAACGCGACTTATCCGACAGAATCGGGAAAAGGGTGATCGATAACGACCTGTCGGCGCAGCTAATCCGATTCTTGATATTTGCCGGCAGCGGCTTTTTCCCGGCCTTCTCCTTGTCCTTGACCTCGGCGGAGGAGAACTTGAAGTGATCCATGGCGTATATGCACGCCATGCGCATGGCCTTACCTTCTGGCTGCTTCGGCTTGTAGTTGCCGGGGAGCTTACGATCGCCCAGAACATCCATCCACGCGAAGGTGACCGAGCCCAGCAGCAGGTCAGCATCCTCCAACGCCTTGATAACCTTGTGGCGGGTATTGAGCTTCCCGTAAGTACGCGCGGTAGTCTTGTCCAGAAGGCTCATACCCATAAGGTCGTCTTTTTCGAGGGCGCTCTCCATGTCGAGCCAATATGCCGCATCAATGGGGCAGGTGTAAATCGAATCGCCATTGATGACGAAGGCTTCCTGTTCGGCATTCCACTCGATCGACTTGATTTCCGGCAGCCCCTTGCCGACCCCTTCGAGCACCACCCCTTTTGGTATCTCTCCGTAACGCTTCTCCACTTCCGCCTTGCTGCGGGCGGGAAGCCATATCATGCTGATGGCTGTCATAACGACAGCCATCAGTGCAACGGAAAGGAGTTTAACTTGTGTGTGGTTCTTCATGAAGTTACTCCATCCTTTTCTTAAATCAGATATTGATAATTACTCGCCGGCACCCGGAAGCTCGCCGTACTTGCAGACTATTGCTCTGGCGCCTGCGCACTTGTCGGCGTCGATCAGCCTCCAAACCATCTTCGCGGGCTCGATAACCTGAGTGGAGGTTACGGTCTTGTACTGGGCGGGGATGGTGACCTTGTTCTTGCCGGCCGGGGCCTTCTCGACCATCTTCTCAATGGTCTGGAAAGCGGGGGCGGTGTCCTTCATCTCAACCTTGCCGTTGCTCTTGAGCTCATGCACATTGATGGTGGCGAACTGGGCCGGGATCTCGACCTTCTCGGTGGTGGCGGGCTTGACCATCTTGAGAACCTTGACGGTCCTGGTCACGGCCGGAACCTCGATCTTCTCGGTGCTCGCGGGCTTGGTGATTACGCGCTTGGTTACGGTGACGTACTTGGCCGGGATGTCACAGACGGTGTAGCAGTCTTCCTTGGTTTCGCCCTGCATGAGGCCGACGGCTTTGGAGCTGCACTCAACCTTGCGGACTTCCTGACGCGCGGGGGCGACTTCGATCTTCTCGGTTATGGTCTTGTATTCGGCCGGTACGAAAACTTCTTTGGTGTAAGCGGGGGTGACGGTAACGATCTCGTCGACAGTCTTGAACTCGGCGGGGATTACGCGCAGAGTGTAAGAAGCTTCCTTGACCATGACCTTCTGCTCTTTGGAGGCGAACTCGGGTGCCATTGCGGCCCCGGTCTTGCCTGCGGGTTCGACCTCGATCTTTTCCGTTACTGTTTCATACTTCGCGGGGGTGACTTCGAAGAAGCTGGACTCGGGGCGCACGACAACCTTCTCGCTGGTGGTCTTGACGACCGCAGGCTTGGTTACCAGAGCCCAGACCTTGCCAGCTACCGGAGCCGGAGGCGTCTTGCCTGCAACAAAATCAATTTCCGTACCGTCTTTCATCTCTTTTTCAGCTGCCTGTACAAAGACAGAGCAGCAGAAGACCGCCATTGCAATGTAGATAATCCGTTTGCTCCACATAATATTCCCTCCCTAAACAAAAGTATAGAACGTCCGATAAAGTATCTGATAAATGAACTTCTCATAAACAAGGGATTAACGCAACCTAAAAAAATCATCTGAAATGCGCCATTCCCATAAGCACGAAAGAAGTGGGTGCAACAGGTGTGCCAATAGGGAAGCAATGATTCAAGAAAACTGCAAGTAGTTACATGGCAAGGTGGTTAGAGTTAGGCGCGGTTCAGGGTCGTGCAAAAATAACCAACGAGGCGGGTTGTGGGGAGTGCATGAGGGCACTTTAGTGTCTCAATAACCGGTGTGGTTTGATACGCATCAGCTGGAATAACACCCGCAAAATTCTAGATTATGCTTTTGATTTCAGCGATATAAGCATAGCGTTTTGCAACCGGGGAAAGGGTGAGTTCAAACCTGTTTTGGGCAGAGAGGCTCTCGATATAGTTGAGCATCTCGCGCCGGAAATGGACGTTAAACATGGAGAGCCAGCTTTTGAGAATTTTCTGAAACCAGACAGGCAGGTCTCGCTGGTCCCAGAAATCGACAATATATACGGAGCCGTCGGGGGCGAGGTTTCTGAAAGCAGTGTGGAGTGCGTCCCTCCATGTGGGGATCATGGAGAGAGAGTAGGAAAAGAAGATGGCGTCGAAAGGCTTTTCGAGACCAAAAGTTTTTTCGTGATTCAGTTTTTCCGCCAGACAGCGCGTAAAGATTATGCCGCTATGGTTGGTCGCGGCCTTCCGCTTTGCGATGTCCAGCATCTCCTCCGAGGCGTCGAGGCCGAAGAGGGTGAGGTCGGGGCGCGCTTCTCCAAGCCTGAATAAATTCCTGCCCGTGCCGCACCCGACTTCGAGCACGCTTGCACTTTGGGACAGCTCCATCTCGCGCAGCAGGCGGTCGCGGCCGAGAAGGTAATACTTTCTCGTGAGGTCGTAGATATGTTTCTGGAGCCGGTACATCCGGTCCATGGCATCGCACTGGTTGTCGAGGCGCGGGGCCGCCTTAGTTG
>JAFGWW010000347.1 GCA_016936955.1 Planctomycetota bacterium
CCCCGGGGAGCCATGATTTATTGATACACGAATGCTACGCATATTCACTTTGACGGTCAAGCAAATCAATTCCTTGCCGTGGAGCGAAATTTAGGCTATTCTTTTGGTTTCCGGAACCCCAATTTCAGGAACGTTATTTATGGATAGAAGACCATCATCGAGAAGGCCGGGCAAGCCCGGCGACGACAGCAAAAAATCATCGCGCTCCTCCGGCAGGAAAGAGGATACGCGCGCAAGCTCGCGCCGTGCGGAAAGTGGGCGCAGCGCGGCCAAGGAGAGCGGACGCTCTTCTGGCCGTCCATCCTCGCGCAGGAGCGAACCGGCCCCCTCGTCAAGTTCGGGCAGAAAATCTTCCCGCGAGAGCACAACCAAGACGAGCAAACGCGCAAGCTCGCGCCTGAACAGCGTCAGCGGCGAGAGCACAACCCGCACCAGTCTGCGCGACCGCGGGGACAGCACTCCCATGTCGCCGGTCCCCTTTATCATGGCCGGGGTTCTGGTCGTGCTCTGTTTCTTCACCTACTTCTTCTATAACTACTGGTGCAAGGCAGAGCTCTTTAAGCAACTCCGCTCGGCCGAAGCCAAGGAACGCGAGATCGCCATCAACGGCCTGATGCGTTACGGCTCCTCCGCGCGCGACGGGCTTTTCTCCGTCCTCCTCAACCAGACCGCCCCTAACGAGGAAGCGTGGCCCGAAGCCTCGCGCTCCGCCGCCGCGACCGGTCTTGTCACCCTCCGCCTCGGCGATGTGGACAAAAAGCTCGGCGAACTGGCGGGCGCGAATGGCGCCAAGGATGACGAGATAAAACTTAAAACATGGGTCATGAATGCAATCATGAACGGCAACGCAGTGGAGCGTTTCGACGCCATGCTATTCACCTCCGCCAGCGAATCGAAAGTCGACTCCATCCGCCTCGCCTCGGCCAAGGCGCTTGGTTCGTTCAAAGGCCCTTCGGTTACAGCCTCCCTTGAAAAACTCGTTTATGACGAAGATGATAAAATCAGGCACGCGGCCGTGGCCTCCCTGGACAAGGCCGCCGGGGTTGACAGTATCAGTCTGCTTATAAAGCTTCTCTCCGACAGTGACGAAACGGTTGCCACCACCGCCCGCACCACCCTCACCCGTCTCGGCGAGGGGAGCAAGGCGATTGAGAAGATCGGCGATACGATGAACGGTGCGGACGAGAGACTCGCCCTCATGCTCCTCGAAATCCTTGCCGAGCACACGCGCCACAAGAGCGCGACCGGACAGATTGCAAAAGCGATCAGCCACACATCAATTCCGGTGCGCTGCCGGGCGATAGAGCTTGCGGGCAGGAAGATGATCTCCGCCACCTACCCGGATCTGGTCAAGGCCGCTTTCTCCGACAACCCCGCCGTGCGCGCCGCAGCCGTCAGGGCCGTCGGCATGACCAACAATATGGGACTGTCCAAGGAGATTGAAAAGACGCTGGAAGACAAAGACCCCGGCGTGCGCGTCGTCGCAATCGATACTTTGTGGAAATCCGGTTACCACACCACCTCCGTCCTCGGAAGTTTTATCAAAATGCTTGACGACGGGGAACGGGAAGTGGTCGAGATGTCGCTCAAGGCGCTCAATTCCATAAAAAGCAGCCACCACAAGGAATTCGGCAACAATACGGAAAAATGGAAGGAGTGGTGGGTTCTTTACCACAAACAGGTCGGCGTAATCGACGAAATGGAAAAAACTCTGGAAAAAGTGAGGGAACTCTTCGGCAAACAGAACAATGAGTCATATGAAAAGGCCGAGGCGATTATCGAGGCGGCGATGAAAAGCGGCGAGGAACTGCTCAAGCGCCCTGATCTGGTATCCGAGCTGAAAGACAGCAAGAGCAGCTACAGGGTCAAGCTCAACGGGCTTATGCAGCGCCTTCAGACAGACCTGTATACCTCTAAAAAGCACCATACAAACTGAGTTTGAAGGAATTGCATAATGCCACCAAAACTGCCCATGCCACTATGCAGGGCCATATTGCTCGCCGACCAGATAATTACCGACATCGAAACCGGTAAAAAATCGCTGATCGGCATCTACTCGCACGTGGTTTCGCCAAAAATCCCGTGCACCAAGAATATCAGCATTTACGGCCAACTATCCGACATGCAGGGGGAGTACACGATAGTGCTTGAGATGATAAACCTCAAAACCGGGGCGCTGGTTCATCGCGGCAACCTGGGGCCGGTGGTTGCGGATAACCGCCTCGCGCCGGTGGATATTGTTATGAGGATGCCTTGCAGGTTCGACTCTCACGGCGCCTACGAGTTCCGCCTCATGTATGAAGGACACGTTTTCGGGAGCCGTGAAATATCGGTTGTCGCTCCACAGAACCAGGGCGCAAACAATAACGGACAGCTCGAGGAATCCGAGGGCCGAATAGAGGTCCACAGGCACGTAGTGATCTGTTAAGTAACCATATATTTGGATTTATTTTACAAGAGAGTGTTGATTTAGCTATTCGTTTGGTGCATTATATGGTTTATCTGCCTTGCCCACGATTTTTTTAGGCAACCTAAAAGAACTTGTGTAATGGCGGATAAGCGGTATGGGGAAATCATGAAAATAAGTGCAAGCCGTTCCGTGTGTTTTACTTTTGTTGCGTTAATTGCATCAGTTGTGGCTTCCGGATGTCTTCCGACTTATGGGGAAAACGCCGGCGGTAAGGTGAAGATCAGCCAAAGCTCGCTTTACAACTATATGTCAAAAGCGGAGATCGCGCGGCCCGAAATCGTGCGGGAAGCGTATGTAAACATCTCCAGCGGCAAGCGTTTCCGAAAACATATTATCGACCAGAACAACCGGTGGTGCCTGGCTACGGTCTGGATTGACAAGAGCAACCAGAGCGTCCTGAACATAACCACCTCCCGCAACGAGACCTGCCCGGTCTGCGGCGGAACCGGAAAGCGCAAATGGTCTAACGAGCAGATGGCAAATCTGCCTTTTGATACGCGGTGCCTGAAGTGTGACGGCAAGGGAGTCCTTGACAGCAAGACTGTAGAGCGCAAATACGTCCTGAGCGATCTGGATTTTGACAATCCGCAGTCGGCAAAGGCCACCCTTAACCGCTCCACAGTTTACGATGCGCCACCGGAAACCCAGCGTTATATTGACATGCTTGCCCATGATGATGCGAAACAGCGCCTCCAGGCCTGTATCTGGCTCGACCAGCACTATGTCAAAAAGGGCGAGGATTTCCAGAAAATCATGCCCATGCTGAAAAAGGCGAGATGGCACGAGAAAAGCGCCGAAAAAGACATCATGCTCTGGCAATTCCACGCCGGAAAAGGCATGACAGGGGAGCATAACCGCGCATATTACCGCGTATATGTAAGTATGAGTAAGGGTAGGATAATACAGAAAGGCTTTTATCCGGAGCAGTGAGTCCAGACTATCTAACAAACCATAGCCTAGATCCCATCTCACCGTACCAGGCTCCAGCCCTATTCAAAAGCGCAACGCAAATTTTTATATATAAAATAAAAAGGTTGGTTGATTTTCAGTAATCTCCAATAGAATAGGGCTCCGGGGCTTGCTCCGGTGCGATGGTGATCGCATGAACAACAGCAAGAAGAGCTATGCGAGAGAGTTTGCATATCGCATCAAACAACTGAGGATACAGAAGTTCGGCGACCAGCGGGGAGCCCAGAGCGCGGCGGCGCTTGCGCTTTCAATCTCCCCGGCGGAGTGGCGCGGATATGAGATGGGGGTGCTTCCCGGCGCGGACCGGCTCGCCCACATCTGCCGCACCTTCGAATGCGATGCAAACTGGCTGCTCGGGGTCAGCAGCTCCACCGACACCCTGAGCTCCAGCCAGGAGGAATTCGTCAAGCTTCTGGCGACGACGCAGGAACTTATCCACGGCATCGACGAGATACACACCAGCTATCTCTCGGTCATGCTGGACGCCCTCAAGGATCCGGCCATAGCACAGCAGCAGTGCTATAAACTTTATAAAATCGCGCGCGGGCTTAAAGATCTTCACAAGCAGGTAAACGACGACAAGGCGACACCTTCGGGAGGATAGCGGATGGAACGGGAAAGGGATGTTTTTTCTGAGGAAAAGAAAGCATCCACCCCCCGGCGCACTGCCCGCATTCTCGTGCTGGACGACGAACCCCACCTGCGCAACATCATGACCACCGTCATGAATCAGGAAGGTTACAAGGTTTTCAGCACCGACGATGGCAACGAGGCTTTCGAGCTTGTCCTCTCCCACGGTTTTATCGACATCGTCCTCCTCAACCTCCAGATGCCGGAGATGAACGGCGAGGATTTTCTGAAACGACTCCAGGAACTCCCCGCCAGAAAGCGGCCAACCCCCATTATGGTCACGGGCCACCTTCTGGCCGAGAGTTATAAAAAGCACCTCAAATCCCTCGGGGCGGTTGACTTGCTGCCCAAACCCTTCAAAATAGAAGACCTGAAAAAGGCCGTCAACGCGGCAATGGAAGCGCGGGAAGAGTAAGAGCCCGGCGGGAATCTTCTCTCTCACCTGTTTTCCTTTTCAGTATTTGAAGCATATGGATATGATTTATCCTACAGCGACGCTTTTATCACGGCGGTGCCGTGGACATTATTAATCAGGAAAGCAGATGCAATCCTTATTGCCCATATACATGTACCATCAGGTCGCACCGGAGTCGGCTCCGGGGTATGAGCCATATCTGTATGTAACCCCGTCTGAGCTTGAAAAGCAGGTGGCCCAGCTTACGGGCTGGGGGTTGAAACTCGTCACCCTCGCCGAGGCATGGGAGGCCATCGCCGACGGTAAGGGCACGGGCGGCATGGCGGTATTGACTTTCGACGATCTCTTCCACAGTTTTATAAAGCACGCCCTGCCGGTTCTGGAAAAGCACGGGGCAAAAGCAACCGCCTTCGCTATCGGCAACAGCCTTGTCGGGAAAGAGGTGAAGAATGTCGCGGGCGAACCGGAACCCGCCACCCTGGCCGACATGGAAAAACTTGAGGAAGCCGGAATCGAGATCGGCAGCCACGGCATGAGCCATGAGGTGATGACCTCCCTGTCGCCTGCGCAGCTTGAGGAAGAACTCGCCGCGAGCCGCAAGACGGTTGAGGATATTACCGGGCGGGAGGTAAAGACCCTCTGTTATCCGCGTGGCATTATCAGCCCGCGCGTCGAGGCGGCGGCGGAGAAAGCGGGTTACGCGTGCGCCTGTTCTACTCTTCGCGGCAACATGCACACCCCAGAAGAACGTTTCCGCCTCAAGCGCATACGCAGCCACGGCGGGCGCGAGGGGATGAAACTCTGGTACACGACTACGCGTTTTTACGAATGGATGAACCGCAAGCGCTACGGCAAAACCCTTGC
>JAFGWW010000348.1 GCA_016936955.1 Planctomycetota bacterium
CACCTCGAAGGGCTCTGCACATCGCTCATGGACGCGCAGGCGGCGGGCAAGGCCGTGATCGCGACAAAAGCGGGCGGCATTCCAGAGATCGTGGACGATGGCAAGACGGGGATACTGGTTGAACCGAAGGACGGCGAGGCGCTTTCGCTCGCCCTCATCGAACTGCTCGAAGACAAGAAAAAGCGGGAACACATGGCGCGCAACGCCCACGACTTCGCCACCAGGAATTTCAGCAACGACAAGATGGTGGAAGGCACGCTCGAAGTCTACGCAGAACTGGAGGCGGGGAAGTCGAAGTGAGTGAAGGCATGCGTATCCTTATCGTAAAACTCAGCGCAATCGGCGACGTGATTCACGGAATGCCGGCTGCCTGCGCCATAAAGAAAAAATACCCGGACGCCTATCTGGGCTGGGTGGTGGAGAAGACCGCATCCCCCCTTCTGCAGAACCATCCGGCCATCGACTGGCTCAAGGTGGTGCCGAGGAAGTGGCTGAAATCGTTTTCCACCGTAATGGAACTGCGCCGCGAGATGCGCGAGCAGAATTTCGATATCGCCGTCGACCTGCAGGGCCTCTCTAAAAGCGCGATCGTCTCGTGGCTTTCGGGAGCGAAAAGGCGCATCGGCTTCGGCGGAGCCGAAGGGCGGGAGATCAGCACCTGGCTGAACAACGAGCTCGTGCGGTCGGAAAAAGCCCACGTTATAGACAAGAATCTGGATCTCCTCGCGCCGCTGGGAATTACCGAACCCGCGGTCGAGTTCGGCCTCGAGCCGGACGGGGAGGAATCCGCGAAGGCCGAGGCGTCCCTTCGCGACATCAATATTAATGTGCCTTTCGCCGTGGTAAACCCCGGCGCGGGCTGGCCGTCCAAACGCTGGCCTCTGGCAAGGTACGCCGAGATCGCGCGGAGGATGCACAAGGATTTCAAGATCCCTTCCGTCGTGGTCTGGGCGGGAGAGGAGGAGAAGGCGTGGGCGCTGGAGATTGTGGCGGGCGCGGAAGGGGCGGCGGTCATGGGCCCGCCGACAACGCTGCGCGAGCTGGCCGCGCTATTGAAAAAAGCGGCAATATTTGTAGGATCTGATACTGGCCCGCTCCATATCGCCACCGCGGTGGGCACGCCGTGCGTCGGCCTTTACGGCCCCATGCCGTGGGAGCGTAACGGCCCTTACGGCGACGGGCATGTGGCGATTCAGAAAATGCGGATCGACGGCACCAGCCGCGAACGGCGCAACGCCACCAAGGAATCGATGGATGCAATCAGCGCGGACGATGTGTTCGAGGGCTGTGCGAAAATAGTGAAAGGAAAGAACGGCGAATGCTGATCACACTACCACTTTATATATTGAGGGAGCTGGGAAAGGCGCTGGGGCTTGCGCTCCTCGTCTTCAGCTTCGTCATGCTGGCCGTGCCTGCGGGGCAGGTTATCAGGGACGGGGCGGGCTTTTTTACCGTCTTCAGTATCATCCCCAGACTCTTCCCCCTTATCAGCCCCATGGTGCTGCCCCTGACCATCGTCACCGGCACGCTGGTGGCATACGGCCGCCTCTCAGGAAACAACGAGTACGTAGCGGCCCAGGCCGGCGGCGTCCACCCGATCTGGCTCTCCGGTCCCGCCTTCATTATCGCCATTCTAGCCACGACCATCACCCTGTATCTGAACGATACGGTTCTGACCGACGCGGCCAACAGCATCAATAATTCGATCCTCAGCGACAAGACCGACATCCTTCGCAGGCGCCTCTCCAAGCCGGGAAGCTTCCTCTTCAATAACATGGCGATCTGCCGGCTCGAGAGCGAGGGCGACAACTCCGGCATCGACATCACCTTCTTCGGCGAAGGCCCCGATAAGAAGAACAAGGAAAACCCGAGGTGGGATCCTGAATACCCGCACCAGATGACCCGTGTTATCGCGCGGGACCATGAGATTGACCTCGACGAAGACAAGGTCACTGGCGAGTTGTTTATCGAGGCAAAGCTGAAAAAATTCCAGCGCTTCCAACTCGAGACCAACGACCAGAAATTCGCCGACACCGGCAACCTGAAATGGTCGGCAGGAACCAAGGATACGGACATCGCCATATCGCCCGACCGCCTGAGCTACACCGGCATCGGCAAACTGGTCGACCTCCTCCGCGAACGGCGCAGCATGATCCGCCAGAGCGAGCAGGAAATCGCGGACGCCGGGAAAAACCCGGAGACCGCCCAGCAGGTCATTGCCACACAGACAAGCATCATCAACAACTACGAGAAGAGCCTCTTCAAGATCACCGCCGAATTGAATATAAAATTGGCGCTCAGTTTTTCCTGCTTCGGCTTCGCCCTTCTCGGCGTGCCGCTGGGTCTGAGGGCAAAAACCGGCAAGGCAACCATCGGCTTTGCCTACGGCTTCGGCATTGCCCTTATTTATATGCTGACCACCAAAGGTTTCCATCTCTGGGCCCGCCTCGGCAAGATCCCCGCCGCCCTCATCTGGCTGCCGACCATAACGCTGATCTTGGCGGGGGCGTGGATGTGGTACAGAAGCAGGAGGGCCGACTGATGAAAAACAGTTTCAATATTCTTCCCACAACCGACTGGTATTTTACACGGCGTTTCCTCAGCCTCTTCGCGCTGGTCTTCCTCGCTCTTGTCGTGGTCATCATCTGCGCCGACCTGATGCAGAAGAGCGACGAGTTCTCCCGCTACGCCAACGAGAGCGGCAAGGGCACCATGGTTGTCATCGCGATGATCATCGAGTACTACCTGACCTTCGCCCCGGCAATGGTTTTCCAGGACATGATGCCGCTGGTCACGGTACTGGCCGGCGTGATTACGGTAACCACCGCCGCGATCCATAACGAATTCGTGGTGCTGCGCTCGTCGGGCGTCTCGCTCGTCCGCG
>JAFGWW010000349.1 GCA_016936955.1 Planctomycetota bacterium
AGGCCAAGCAGTTCCGGTAAATCCACTCTCCGTCTGTCACCGGGTAGTTCCACCCGGCCCCCCTTGCCTCGGAGGGCCAGGTAGAACACCGCACCCCTCGCGCCCAGCAGCCGCATAGCCCCCGCCAGTTGCGCGGCGGACGTAACTTCAACTGCCTTGGCCCGGATTCCCCGTACTTGCAGGTTTCGCATAACCTGTCGTGCCTCTTTTTCTGCCTCACGGCTGTAGAGGATGACCGGGACCGGTTCGGTAACGTCTGCGGTAATCGGTATCGGCGCGTAACGCATAACTGCTCCTTGAAAGTAACGTAATCCCTTATCCTATATATTCTTACGAATTTACTCCGGGGCAAGACGGAATCCAACCCGATTTCCCGGAGAATCTTCTCATTGGATTCATAAGGTCAATCATATCAATGATTTATATTCGTATTATTCGATAGTTTCCGGGAAATTACCACTTGTTTCTGGATTCATCCTACGATATAATATAAATAGATGGAAGATATTGATAGATAAGGACTTGTGGATATTGATGGGTGCGGAAATGGAACCGGATAAAGACGGAAATCAGTTGAAAATCGTCACCCTCTACGGTGGCGGCATCGGCTTCCGGGAACGGGAAAGCAACCCGCTGCGACTGGATCATGCCCTTTTGGTTCTGCGACAAGCCACCCGTTGGAATGCGGACGCGGTGATATTCCCGGCGGGATATTTCACGGTCACCCGGGAGAGCGAGACCACCGGACTGCTGGAACCGATATTCAGGATGGCCCGGAAAGCGGGAATCGCCGTGGCGGTGGGGGTGGATCAGGCAAAGGCCAATCGGCTGACGGTGGCGGGACTGGGCCGGGTCGTCCGGAATTACGACCTCCCCTGTTTCCTTTATACATATGAACCGGATGAAGACCGGTATCAGGTCTGGCGGCAACGGAGCGGCACTTCCGAAAACGCCTATGCGCAATTGGCTTCGGATTGGCTGGTAAAAGAATCCCGGTCGATCATGGTCAAGGGTTGCCGAATCGAGTTCATCTTCTGCGGAGAGATTTATGATGACCGGATTATTGCGGGAATCGTGAACCGGAAACCTTCGGTCGCCGTCTGCACCGGACACATGGCCATGAGCCGATTCGGTCGCACCCTGAAACGTCTGCTTCCCACCGGACTGAATCTTCTTCTCAGCGAACACCGGAATGCATGGAACGGTCTTCATTTCGCCGTGAGCCGGAAAAAGGATATCAGCATCCGTGGCGGGTTGCTTGTCTGGGACGATTATCTCTGGTCGGAACTGCGGCTCTGGGAGATACCCCCCGGAAGGGAACGGATGCGACCGAGTGAGATGCCGGTCGAAGAGATCGGTTGCGACACCAGCCCCGGCCAGAGCGCCGGGGCTTCTTGTTTAACGGGCGTAAGTAACGAACCAAAGGCATGACCCCGGCAAGTCGCCGGGGCTTTTTATTGGTGGATGGACAAGGAGAGCAGTGATGGAAAACGGAAATGGACAGGAAGAAGACTTCTTCTGTGAGGCCAATCTGATTTTTTCCTACACCCGGAAACAGGCGATTGCGGACGGGGTGCTGGTGGATGTGTCGGAAATGGCGCAGGAGGCGGGGTTTATTATTCCCGTGGCGGTGACGGTGGCGCTGTATGCCGAGGTGGTTACGCCCAGCGAAGAGGCGACGGAGACTCTCGGTCAGAGCAGGGACGGGAGGTTATGGGATCTGCTCTGGATGCTGCTGATGGCGATCCGCAGGGCAAAACCGACCGATGATCCGCAAATCATTCGTTATGAAATACTGGTCGCGGAACTGGACGGGACACGGGAGGTGGAATTGAAAGCGGTGTGCGGCCCCAATGACGACGCCACCCCCTGCATCACGGTCATGTATCCGTATGAAGACTGACTCGGTCAATGGACAGGAAAGGAGCTCTCATGGCAACGGTATTGGATCTGACGGTGAGGAAGAAGACCGGCAAGGGGAAGGCGAAAGGGAAACCTGCCGCCACCGGAAAGCCGAAGGTTAAACCGGCGAAGAAAATCACGGAGCAGAAAAAGCCGGTCGCGAAAGGAGGTTCATCGAAGAAGAAGTCCGACTCCCTCGGGAGACCGAAGAATACCGGATCGAAGAAACCGTCCGGTTCCGGGAATCTGATCCGGAAAACCACTGGCGCGGCTTCCGGTATGGATTCCGGCAAAGGGAAGACGGGATCGGCCTATCGGCGCAGGAAGATCGGTCATATCTGGCCGCCCATCGGCACCATCATCATCGGCAGGCTCCGCAAGCAGACCTTCCGGGCGGAGATTGTCGACGACCCTGATCTGCATAAGGACCATGGCCGGGCAATCCGGAGTCTGGATGATCAGAAATTGCCTCTCGCCTATTCCTTCAATACGGCGGCGCAGTCCTTCACCAAGGCGCTTCGCGATAAGCATAAGATGAAACCGATAGCCAACGGCTGGAAATGGTGGCGTCGGGAAAACGACAACAAGCGATTGTTCGATATTCCGGAGTATAGCCAGATCACCGACGAGTGATTGGCAAAAGGTACCGGCGGGCCGAGTGTCGCCGGTATCGTTTTGAACGGATCGGTTAATAAAATTGGAATTCCCGAAACTGAGGGAAAATGCGAATCATGGAAACCATTCGATAAATATGCGGGCAAGCAAAGGTAGCGGCCCACTTGAGGGAAAGAGTCTAGGCAAAGGAGACAGGTATGGACATGATGAAACAGAACCATCCGCAAATAACGGGAACAAGGCATCATCCGCCGGGACCGGCATGGCTGCGTCCGGTGCCGATAGGTCCTCACGGCGAGAAGATCAACCCGGTGCGCGATTATCTCACCAAGCAACTCTCGGACGCCACCCGCAAGACCTATATCTCGTGTCTGCGCTCCTTCATTATTGATTACCTCGACCGACCCGACGGATTCAGGTCGCCGGAGACATTGATTGCGATTCTGGCGTCGATCAATGTATCCGATGCGGCGGGATATCGCGACGCGCTGTTACAGACCCTCACCCCCGCGACTGTCGCCAAGAAGATGAGCGTCCTTTCCGGCATCTATGAACACCTGAAGGATGCGGGGTTGTTGCCGATCCCGCGCAACCCGTTCAGAATTCCCCGGCCCAAGGTCTCCACTGAAGGGAAGACCCCCGGCATGTCGAAGATGGAAGCCGAACGGTTGCTGGCTCAACCGGATCTTGCCACCAAGCAGGGGATGCGGGATTATTGTCTGCTACTACTGCTCTTCTTCTGTGGACTTAGGAGAAATGAAGTGCGTCTGGTCTCCACCGAGGATTTCATCACCCAAGGCGGTCATCATGTGCTGCTATTGAAGGGCAAGGGTGACAGCGGCAAGACCTCCATGGTGAAATTGCGGGCCGATATCTGGGACGTGGTCGAAGAGTATATCCGGCGTTACCGGGTGAAGGGGTATTTGTTCACCTCCCTTGGCACCAATCCCCAACACGAAACCGGCAAGCCTCTTTCCGGCACCCGGATCTGGCTGATACTGAAACATTATCTGCATCAAGCGGGACTGTCGGAGAATTTCACCGTCCATTCGACGCGGGTCACCTCAATCACGAACAGTCTGCAAAACAGTTGCTCCCTCGCGCAGGTGCAGCGCCAACTCGGTCGGCATAGTGATCCTAAAACCACGATGCGCTACGCCCGATTCAACGACCTCGCCGACAACGCGGTGGACCATATCGACATCCGTTTCCGGCGGGAGGGGTAATCGAGTGCGAGAGTCCGGTATGATAACGTACACTATCTTTCGCACATTGATTATCGGTCGTTGGTGGAGGCGGAAGCGGAGCTGAAGGTGCTGCGGATCGACGAGGCGGCGGTGCGGGATCACCTCGGGCAGCTGGTGCGCAGTTCCGTGGAGGAGACCTTGAACGCGCTGTTGGACGCCGAGGCGGACGCGCTCTGCGGGGCGGAGAAATACGAGCGCAGCGAAACCAGGAAGGATACCCGTGCCGGGCATTATGCGCGCCGATTGACCACGACATCCGGTACGGTGGACCTGAAAGTGCCCAAGCTCCGGACGTTGAAGTTCGAGACGGCGATCATCGAGCGGTACAGACGCCGGGAGAGCAGCGTCGAGGAGGCGCTGATCGAGATGTACCTCGCCGGAGTGAGTGTGCGGCGGGTGGAGGACATCACGGAGGCGTTATGGGGCGAGAAGGTGAGCCCCGGCACAATCAGCAATCTGAATCAGAAGGTGTACGGGCGGATCGAGGAGTGGCGTAACCGCCCGATCGAAGGGCGTCATCCCTACGTGTATCTCGACGGAATTTCGCTGAAGCGCAGCTGGGCGGGCGAGGTGAGAAACGTCAGCGTGCTCGCGGCCATCGGCGTGAACGAGGAGGGCTTCCGCGAGATCCTTGGCGTGGCCGAGGGGTGCAAGGAGGACAAGGCGGGGTGGATGGCCTTCCTGAAGCATTTGCGGGAACGCGGGCTGCAAGCGCCGCAACTCGTGATCAGCGACAAGTGCCTGGGGCTGGTGGAGTCGCTTGCCGAGATCTTCCCCGACGCGGACTGGCAGCGGTGCACGGTGCACTGGTACCGGAACATCTTCTCCCACGTGCCGTGCGAGAAGGTGAAGGATGTGGCGGCGATGCTCAAAGCCATCCACGCGCAGGAGGACCGGTCTGCGGCGCTGAAGAAGGCGGGCGATGTCGTCGAGAAACTTCGTAAGATGAAACTCGCGAAGGCGGCGGCGATGGTGGAAGCGGACGCGCACGAGACGCTGGCGTATTACCGCTTCCCGAGCGAGCATTGGCGGAAGATCCGGACGAACAATCCGATGGAGCGGACGCTCAAGGAAGTGCGGCGGCGGGTGAAGGTGATCGGCGCGTTCCCGGACGGCAACAGCGCGCTGATGCTGTGCGCGGCCCGGCTGCGGCACGTGGCGTCGAAGACCTGGAGCGCGAGGAAGTACATGGACATGGGGCTGCTCGCGCTCCACGCGCGGTCCCCTCGCGGAGCCCGCGAGGAGGATCCGGAACCGGCGGCAGAACCCGCCACTTCAACCTTGGCCGGATAGCCCCCTAGGGGGCTAGGGAGGAGGACTGCTTCCTCACCTCTATCGAAAGTGCGAAAGATTCTGGACACTACCTTGCATCCATTATTCCGCAAGTGCGGGATTGCCGGATTTTCCTGTTGCCAGCGGCGATGTTCCCGCGAGAAGGCGAAAGCCTCGCACCGGCGAAAATGATTGAGGGAATTGCATAAGATCGGCGTGCTCATCAGCGAGCTACCCAAGTGCTTCGGCCTGAATCTGGCATTGTAGTATTAATTAGCTTGGAATGTTTAGCGTTCTTGTCCATGAATGGAGCGCGGAGGGAAGCGAGGACGGCGTAGCCGCCCGCAGTCCGCAGGATCGAACACAGGACGCGTTCGATAACGCCATCGATCAGATTGAATTTTCATTTTCGCGGGGTTGCTCTCCTCCGGTTTCGCCTGGAATATTTTTTTTTGCATAGGGCGGGTCACATGCAAGGTGCGGTGGCAGTAGATTCCCGCACTGTTAATTCCGGCTTTACAGAAAAACACTTGCCGCGCAATGAGTCATCACCATCTATGAGGCGCACAAGAAATTCACCAGACTTTACTCCTATATCAGAAGCCGGATTTTTGATGCAAGTTAATGGTGGTATGGCAAGGGCACTCGGGTAAAGATCATCAAAACATATTACGCTAAGCCTATCGGGAACAGAGTAACCCAAGCGCCACGATTCCAGTAAAAGCTCCATGCCCGTGAAAACATTATACCCTATCAATGCAGTGGCCTTATGCTCTTTAATAACCTTTTCAAGAAAATCATGTATGTCCAACGGCGTAGCTATATCTCCTTGAAGTGGCATCGGATTCAAGCCTGCCTCACTCATGCCATTAAGATACCCTTCTTTTCTGATTTCAATTGACATGTGTAGAGAAAAGGGGGAGAAGAGAAACCCATCATGAACCGCATATGCTATATTTCTATGACCCAGCGAAGAGAGGTGGTCGATGGCCAACCGCATACCTTCATGTTCATCCGTAATCACCCCGACTCCACCTGATCCGCATACGCCATTCATCGATACATATGGAAGCCCAGCCTCGTCCAGTTGTGCAAGCTTAGCGACATCATCTGCGTCCGCGAAAGCAACGCCATCAACCTTCCAATCAGGGAAATATGAGTCTGGACTTTCTCCTTTAGAATCTATGAAATTGCATCCCACCTGATATCCATTTTTCTGTAATACTGGAACAATGGATTTTCGCATGACAGAAACCATTTCACCGGAAAGCCGGTTGTAATCAAGAAGGGACACCATCCATGTCTTTTTAGAGCTAATAGCCTTAAAGATTGGGTGTGGGCTGTAATTATGTTTCATCGCCACAGCCAGAACTTTTTCTCTTACCTCTCGGGATACGTTGAAGTCAGGATAATTATTAATGATGCGGCTGACTGTTGAAATGGAACAGCCGGCCTCTTCGGCAATATACTTAATGCCGATGCATTTGCTTGAGTTGCTTTTTCTTGAACGCGAACAGCTTTTTTTCACTCTGATAAATCCCATAATGCAAGCACCAAAGGCCAAAACAAGTAAATAATCATCATAGATTAAAGGGCAAATAACAGCAACAATTATATTGCTTCCACCTCGATATCCCGCACAGACATGATACCGCTCTGACAGGATATAAACACGCTCTCACCCTTCAATTGCGGAAGCCTGTTTACGAGCGTACAGGCACCATCCATACTCACGTCAACAATGGATCCTTTGCAGACTATTTCCAAGAAGAACTCTCCGACAATTTCTTTTGGCAAGATAACATCCTGATCGACAAGTTGTACCTTTCCCCGTTTTACATCAATGACCAGATCGTATGAATTTTCGTAATTCCCAGCCCCTCGAAGGCCAAAACCAATTCGATAGCACCCTTCTTCAGCTTTTATCTTACAACTCAGCTTGAAATCCACAGGAACGTTACGCAAACAGGCAACTTCCTGCGATTGGCCGGCGTTAAAGCAGAGACGATTCAAGGTGCCGCCAGTCCCATCGGTAAGCATCTCCAGAGTTGGACTTGCAGGCATGCCGGGAAGATTCATTTCTTCCGGGAAAGCCGCGCAGAGAGAGCCATCATCCCGTTGTGTAATTTCCCGGAAAAGTAAATTCCCGCCCCATTGTATATGCCCGTTGTCCTTATCCTCATTGCGTGTGCCGATCCAGCAAACCCCAATACGCCTTTCTGACCCGAAAGAGGCGGTCTTCATGACTGCACATAGCCTGCTTCCCAATATATCATCAGCCGGGGCATGCCACGGCCCCATAGGAGTGCGCGACATGCGATAATGGGTTTCCAGCCCGAGCCCAAAAAGCAGGTAATACCATCCGTTGATCTCGAATATTTCGGGACATTCCGGTATGCATCCATAACCCGGCCTACCTCCCGGTATGAGAAATACTTCTGCTCCCTCCCAGGTTTCAAGGTCTTCGGAAGTATATCTCAGCAAACATCCCCCTCGGTTATGAAGGCAATAATCACTCAGCTTCGACGTAATCAGCATGTGAAAAATACCCGAGGAATCCCGGAAGACAAACGGGTCGCGAAAATCACATCCCCCGACCATCTCTGGCGCGGACAGGATGGGATTCCCCGGTTTTTTTTGAAAAGTGACGCAATCCTTGCTGGTTGCATGGCATATATGTTGGGTCCTATCCGCCTTTCTCACGGCATAAAAGGCGTGATAAACCCCGTTATTGTAAAGAACCGAGCCGGTACATATGGACGCCTCCCACTCGAGATCCAAGGGAATGGCAAACTCATGCTGCTCCCAATTCACAAGATCCGTCGTCGAGGCATGAGCCCACTGATGCCCGCCGAGACCATTGCTTCCCTGGTGGTGGTTTTCATCAAGCAGGTAGAACAGGTGGAAAACACCTTGATGATAAAAGGGCATGCAATCGCCGACAAAAAAACTCCCACCCGGCCTGAAATACTGCATATTCATGGTGCATCCTTTATTAAGATCCTCTAACAAAATGAGTCGCAAGTCGTGATGCGAGCGATTCTTTCGACAGGCAAGGAGAGAGTGAAAAGCAATGTGGTTCGTTGGTTATGGCGAGGCCCGCAGGATAGAGGAAGAATCGTCGCACCCTGCGGGCCGGATCGCACGCCAATTTTGTTAGCGGCTCTAAAAACAGCTCTTCTACTTGACAAGTTCAAGTGCTAAACGCTGAACATTTATATCAACCGGGTTGTCCGACCAGTCACCGAGAATCTGCACCTGCTTGACAAGCTCAAGGTTGATTGGCTTACCTTCAGAAGGCTTATCGAGGTTGGCGCCGTCACTTGGAACCAACCTCAGCACCCCGCCGCCATCATTTGCTTTGATAGAATACACAAAAGTGCACTTCTTATTTTCATCATCTACCAGAATAACCTTGATGCTATTGGCCTTGTTCTCTCCGCCAACGGTAAGATATAGCACGGGGGCATGATCGCCCTTGTCGCTGAGGTCCAGACCGTTAAAGAAATTATAACCACTGCCGCCCTGGCTGGTATCAGCATGGATCTTTGCCACGGCATCCTCAACCACAACCTTATCTTTCCAATCATTATAGCTGAACTTAAACTGGAACGGAAATGGTTCGGTAAAAGCAACAATATCCGCACCGGGGGTATTGCTGATCTTGAACGACTCCGCTTCGGGGTCAGCCCCTTCCTTGTCGGTCGTCAATTCGTAAAGCATATGGGCTCCATACGCGCTCTTGACGTTGGCCGTAAAGACCAGGGAATCGCCATCCACCCTTGCTTTGATTTTCTCCAGCCTGCGCCCGCCGACAGATAAAGCCCATACCTTGTAAGCAGCCGGACCCTTCAAACGGATGCGGACAGTCGCCGAACCATTCCTTACGAGATAGGGAAGGTTACCCCACTTCATAAGGGTATTTAAGGATTTCTCCCCATACTTCGCTCCACTATTCTGCAGGTCTGTCAGATGCGTAACCAATAGGCGCGGCGAGTTGCTGATCGGTTCATTGCTAAGGCTGGTAACAAAAACAGTGGCGCCGTATTTACCTATTTTGATTTCTATTCCAGCTTTTTCCGCCTTGATAGATTCGTCTTTTTCGGCATACCCGCCAGCGGTTCTCGGGGTGTCAATTGTCAGTGCCCCACGCTTCCTGTCTAGAGTAATTTCGCCTGTATCGGAGCGAAGAATGCCGTCTGCACCACCAATATCGATGCCGGCGGCCTTGATCTTGGCTAAGGCCGCATCTTTCCCTTCACCATAGGAAACAGGCACCGAACCGGCGGGGGCTTTTTTGAGGGTCGTCCCAATGCGAGAGATCCACTGCAACGTGGTCATCTCCCCGAGAAATTCGGGATTTGTCTTCCCCTGCAAATCCACCTCGGAGAGTTCCACGGCGATCTGATTTTCAGCAACCTTCGCATCTCCGCGCAGAAAGAGCATCACCACAGCCCGGTCTGCGGCTAGGTTGAGTGGATCACGGGAGAGGTTGAAGTAGTCCATAGGCGTGGGGGTGAAAATCTCCTTGTCAGTATGAGCATAAGCAAAACGCCACATGATATCCCAGTCCTGCAAAGCCGCACGACTCCCCATGAGCAGCGACCCCACCCCACGATACCGACCTGGAGCACTGTAGTTCACCTCGCTCACAGTAAGGGGCTTTTCCCGTAGACGGATCTGACTGCAGACGACCGCCCGGACATCAGCTTCGCGGACGGGGTTAATATTAGGACAGCGGCTCGGCAGCCCATGACCTTTTTCGAAGATAGGATGATCCACGTAGTAGTGGTTGTCTACGTAATCCAAGACTCCTCTTGTCCCTTGGTCAGCAGGAGTGTTCCCAGGGCAATTGTGGTTGCTGAGCAGCGCCTTACATTTTAGCTCCTCCCGCAAAAAATTGCGGATGCGTTCAGCGAATTTCTTCTCCGCATCGGCTACGAAAACATTGAATACTCTCCAGTGTCCAATACGAACACTCCCTTTTGCAGGATCCTCATCGTCTCCAAGGTCACCCAAGGCATCTTTCAAATCATCGTAATTGGGATACTTCTCAGCCAACCATTTATTCCAAGCAACCTTCCATTCTGGAAGCTCTTTATACCGAGAGCCTCTCGAAATCGGCCCCTCATTAATCAGATTGATCCAGGCCAGAGCGGGTTCCTCTGCCAGGCGCCTGCCAGTATAGGGGTTTTCGTAATTGAGCAGCTGGGCTGTGAATTTGATAAGATCCTGATAAGCAGGCTCGTGAATCAGCACCAGATCCTTGTAAACCCCCGAATCCACCATAGTCTTATTCTTCATGTATGGTTCTGTTGCTGGCACACCGATCTGGCTCGGTGAAACTGGGCGTGAAGTAAAGAGATCCGTAGTCAGCCAGATACCACGTTTGGAACAACCAGCAATTAGATAGCAGAACTGATCCATCTTCTTCTTGGACCAGCCGAACCCAGTCTGCCAGTGCGGCTCAGTAAACCCGTATTCATAGTGGTGAATGCGCAGTGTGTTGTACCCCAGGCGCAACCAGCGATCGAGGAGTATGTCAACCTTGTCTTTTGGCATGAACTGCGAGCTGAAGCAAAGATTGGCTCCATAAAAGCGCTGGGAGGTTTCAGGATCATTCTCGAATGCAAAATGTCCATCCTGATTGACAATGACCCGTCCTCGGGAACCGCACTCACCTTTTGTAAATCCGTTTTTAGAAAGATCCAGAGCCGAACCGGGCTTTATATCAAGCTCCGGCTTTAATGGAACCCAGTCTGAACCCTGACTAATTACCACCACATCATCTACCGCGTAACTGACAGGGCCGGGAACCGAAAGTGAAGCGGATAACTTATATTTTTCCCCTTTTGCCAAATCGCCAAAGACCTTTCCGAACCTAAATTTATAGGTTTGCGATCCCCACCTGCGGTTATCCTCAATTCCGATATGAGTAGGGGTCGGGAAGGTAAGGGCAAACGAAACACCATCAGGTCTGGAAACCGTAAACGTCTTGACAGAACCACCGAAAAGTCCGGTATCCTTATACTTATCAGGAAAGACGCCTTCATTATCATCAGCCTTCCATGTCCCGCCAGCAGTCTCGCTGACACCAAGCAGGAATTCAATGGACAAGGTATTGAACTTGACATCCTTGTTTGCGGTGAACAACCAGGTAAGGTCCGCCCCCTGCTCGGTTTTCTCAAACAGCGCTTCACCATCAATGGAAGGGGGGGAAAAGAGAGAGAACATGGTCTTCCCTTCCGGGGACTTGGCCTTGACAGACTGGGAAAATTTCCACGAAGTATCCGCGCCAGTCGGCATGAACTTGCAAAGCCCTTTTCCGTTGACCGAAATTCCCACGCCGCCATTCGATCCAAAAACAACCTGTGACGGCTCCTGTGCAACCGCCATCTGAGCGATTAAAGCCATAAGCACTAATGTGATTCCTGTCAGTTTTGATGCAAATGTGCGATGTTTGTGATGGTAATACATGTGAACTCTCCAAGAAAACTAGGCAAAA
>JAFGWW010000350.1 GCA_016936955.1 Planctomycetota bacterium
CGCTGTTGGCCTGTACGCGGGGAACGGGAAGGGCGGCGGAGCAGAGTTCGCACCACTTGAGCTGCTCCCCAAAATCTTCAGGCTTACGCTTCCACCACCCCTTCTCCACCGGCCATCCGCCGGGGCCGTCGAAAAGCATATCAAGCGCGGCCGCGATCTCGCAGAAGAAAGCACCCTTGGGAGTAATACTCGCGCTCCACAAATTCTGGACCCAGCATTTATCCCGCATGGGAAACCACTCCTCGTCGGGAATGCCAAGTTCCTTCCGCGTAATCAGCAGCGCCTGATGAAGACCGGGATTTTCATGATCGTTTATACACTGGAAAGGAAAGACATCCTGAATAAGCTCGAAATGCCGGTAATAATTTTTGCCGAGCGAGGTCCAGAGTCCGCGCGCATGATCGGGATCGGAGAGATAACGGTTGCGATGCTGCACGAAAGACGTTACCGGCGTGGTGTATTTTCTGAACGGCTTGCGCAAGGGTATTTTGCGCGAATAATAATCCACAATATCAGCAAATTGCGGATGCAAGGTTGGCTCACCGCCCATAACCCCAACCATTCCTCCGAAGCCTTCCATCGAATCGACGGCCTTTTTGAAAAAATCCACCTCCATGTAAAAGGGGGATTTATGATGTCCGCAGAAACGGGTGCAGTTCGAGCAACTGTGGATACAGCCGTTCGTAATCTCGATCTGGATTGTATTCATGTCCTGCGGTGAAAGCATGGTTCGCCTTGCCTGATTGAATTTATTTTATCCATTTATACGGCAAGGACACCCAGCGGGCAATAGCATAACAGGAAAAGTATCAACATGACAAAACCGCCGATTGGCGTAATGCCAGCCGGCGGTTGTTTGTAAGCATGAAGCATAAGGGCGGATCAAGGGATCAGATAATTTCCAGGCCATCGAAATCGGGAAGTTCCGGGAAGGGGGCGGTCGGTATTTCCTGATACCAGAATGCGACAGACGCGATATCGTCCTGCAGGGGCAAGTAGCGCCCGCCACTCCTCCAACCCAAGGCCTGAATGGTGACTTTCAGATCTTCCTCGAAACGGATGGGGTCGGTGATGTGCCAGCGGTACATGCTGAAGCGCAGGTTTGCCCCGTAGGTTCCGTCGGGGCGCACGATGTGCGGCACGCCTGCATATGGGGTGGTAAATTCCTGATACTGCCTAGTCGCCTTGTTCTCAAAATTATAGGAGCCGCAGAAGTAATCTTCCGTGCCGGTTCCGCATATGGTGGGGAAGCCGGTCGAGCCTGCGATTTCCTTGCCGTCGGAGAGGGCGGGATCGGTATCGCCGTCCATGTAGAACTTGATCTCCCCTTCGCCCCACCAGCCGTTGTTGTTCATCTGCCATGCCATGTAGGTTCCCACATACTGCCCCCTGCCCTTCGCTCCGTCAAGGATGGTATAGACGTCGCCGAACTTGAGCGGGTTGGCGCGACGGAACTGGGCGTGGAAATATGCGGCGTCATCCGGTACGTCATTGAGCGCGTAGTTGATCTGATAAAATATACGCATATCTTCGGTGGGGTTTACATTCTCCATGGTAATGCGGATGCGCTTACGGAACGGCATGGGCCAATAGCAGTTGAAAGCGTTGCCGGGATTGACGCAGATCGCGAGGCTGGAGATCGGCGCGAAGGTATTGAAATTGGTGTAAGCGGAAGCGAAGAAATCGCCGATCGGACACTCGACGCTAGGATTCTTCTGTCCGTCGTAATAGATGCGAAGAATGGTGGAACGGTAACTTCCGGTGGGCGTCATCCAGATCTGCTGAATACACCCCGGCCCCTCGATATCGGCAAGGGTGAGAGTCTCGCTAGACTTGATGGTATCGCAAGGATGAATCTTCCAGCCCTGCCCCAACTCGCGCCCCGAGCCTTGGGGATTTCCGTTTTCATCCACAGGAGGAAACTCACGCGCGCCGCCAGACTTCGCGCCCGTGCGGTTTTCCGCGCAGATTGACCTGCTCTTGGCTTTTGAAAGAAGGGAGATGGTATTCATGGAACAATGGAGACCGTCGAATCCTGACATGGCTATGCCTTTCGTTATAGTGTGCGCTGAATGCAAAACATACACACTATTCATACCCCATAGACAGGGGGCACGGAATGGCATTACTCATTGTATTTTTGCACTATCTTATGATCGGGTTGGATTGTGACGTGTTGAAAGTGGGTGCGTAGCCGGTCGAGATCGGGGAAAGCATAAATACGCAATAAGGGCAATCTGACTCGATACTATTCAGGAAAGACCAGCAAGATTATTCATTGCATCTTCGGACATGGAATATGGCAGCCAGCTTTCGACCTTGGCCGCTTTGTGATGGAGATAAAAATCGATGGCGGGTTTGTTCCAGTCGAGCACCTGCCAGTCGAGCTGATAATATCCGCGCGAGATGGCAAGCTTGGCAAGCTCGGCCAGAAGCAACTTTCCGATTCCTACGCCGCGCAGTTCTGGATCGACAAAAATATCTTCGAGATAGAACTTGGGCTTGCCCCTAAAAGTGCTGAATGTCGTGTAAAATGAAGTGAAACCTACAGGCACGCCATCCTGCTCTGCGATATGGGATTCGAGAAGGGGCTGCTCGCCGGACATGGCCGAAGCGATGTCATCAACGGAAGATACTGCGTTCGCGGAAAGGCTTTCGTACTCAGCCAGCCTTTTCACCATGTCGTGAATCAGCCGTGCGTCCGACGCGTCCGCTTTTCTTATGACCACCGACATCGCAACCTCCAAGGCAGGATCTGCCTGTTGGAACAACCTTAAGGGAATGGGCCTTGAAAAGGCACCATACTTCGGCCCCGGCGGAGATGCCGAAATCCTGAGCCGCTTTCATCGTTATTTCGGTAAAGAGAAGCTGCCCCGCGTTTATGAGACAAAGCATCTCGTTATCCTTTTCTATGGTCTTCACCACCCGCCCGCGAATCTGGTTCTGAATGGAGACATACTCAACCGGAGCCATGGAGAGGGAGATGTCGCTCGAATCAAGCTCGACCACAACCTCATCAAAGATTCTCAATCCGCTGCTCGCAGGGCATTTGACCTTGAACGAACCAGCCCCCAGGCGCCTCTTGCCAGACAGCTCGGCCGTGCCGTCGGTGCGGTCAATTTTATCGACGCACAGGTTCATCACGTTCTGCACCCCGCCGACCGAAGCTTCCGGTTCGAGCACGCCGTTCGATACGAGGTCAATGTAATTTCCATAACCAGCCACGCCGCCGTTCTTGACGATAAGCATGGAGCTTGTCATCTGCAGAACATCCATGATATCGTGGCTTACGATCAGCACTGGAACTGAGTATTCACGCGAGATCGAATCGACAAAAGGAATTATCCTGCGGCGCAGGCCGGTGTCAATGGCGCTGAAGGGTTCGTCCATTAGCAACAGCTTCGGGAACGACATGAGCGTCCGCCCCAACGCCACGCGCTGCCGCTCGCCGCCGGAAAGGTTGGCGGGATATCGATCGGCAAGATGGAGAACCTCCAACCGTTCCATAATATCACGGGCGGAATATGGACGAGCCTTGGCCTTCGATAGCTTTTCGGCAAAGCGAAGATTCTCGTCGACAGTCATATGCGGAAAAAGGCGGTCTTCCTGAAAGACAACGCCGATCCCACGCTTCTCCGGAGGAAGGAATATTTTCCTCTCGCTATCAACCATGACCTCGCCGTCCACCACAAGGCGTCCAGCATCGGACTTTTCAAGGCCTGAGATCAGGGAGAGGAGCGAACTCTTGCCCGCTCCGGAAGGACCGAATAATCCGGTGACCATTCCATCGATGCGGGCGTTCATATCAAGAATAAACTTGCCGCGTGCGAGTTTGAAGTCAAATTCAATCATGCCGCACCCTTCGCCAGGCGCGCCTTTGCGCGACGCGCCATATATTCGGAGAGGGCAAGCGCAAAGAGACTGACCACCACCGAGACGAGGACGAGGCGCATGGCGATTCCTTCATTGCCGGGGATCTGCATCTGCGAATAGATCGCCAGCGGCAGGGTCTGGGTTTCGCCCGCAATATTTCCTGCAAAGGTAATGGTCGCGCCGAACTCGCCGAGACTGCGCGCGAA